>CADCRB010000181.1 GCA_902803745.1 uncultured Lachnospiraceae bacterium | reverse complement strand
TTACTGAGCTCGGGATCGGCCTTGATGCGTTTCTTTGCTTCCCTGATACTTATCTGTCTTGCTTCCATGAAAACCTCCTTTATTATTGCTGAATTATATTATCAGTGTGTCAAAGATATTATTTTGATTTTACGGAATCAAAATGGGACTTCAGATTATTACGCTTTTCCTCTATTTTTTCCTTGAAATCCTCTTTCCTCTGTTTGCGAAGATCTGCTTTGGCCTGACGGCTCATCTCTATCTGCATTTCACGTGCAGCCTCTACCTCCTGTGCAACTACAGCGGCATCAAAGCGTGCGATAACTGTCTTGTATGCTGAAAGCTTATTATCGAGCACGCTCTCATCCTCCTCATACGACAGACCGATGAGGGCCACTCCGTCATCAAGCTTGTCTGCTATCTGCTCTATGAGAGAAGCTTCATCAGCTGCATCTGCCGCATCGAGGGTCATGCCGGCAAGTGAGCCCCATCCTGCTCCTAAAAGCATACCTATCGGACCTCCCAGCACTCCCACGCACATACCGATAAGTCCTCCGATAGCTGTATCATCGGTTGTGTTCGCTCCGGTATCAAAAGAATCCAGAACCTTTAATGCACCATTCTCTTTTTTGATCAGAACGGCCTGTGAGACAAGAGATGTATCATTACCAGGGGTATTTCTAAGCTCGGTAATGGCCTGATATCCTTCGCTCTCTACATCAAAAAGACATACTATAACATTTTGCATTTTTACCTCCTTGTGAGCACAACTGACCCATAGCCTGATCTTCCTCATATGATAAAAAAGATCAAAGCCTGAGCAAACATATAGTAACTGAAATATTATAGCATAGCGTTAAGGAATAGGGTATTATGCGTACAGCTGTAGAGACGTAGAGAAGTGAAGGATTGATTTATACTTTATGTGCAGAATCATGTATAATACCCATGCATTAAATGACGCAAAAGATCGGGCGTGTATAGACTGCTCTATTTCGCAGGGCGGTAATCAGAAAAGGAAATGCAGGGAGGGCTTAAAATGAGAAAGATCCTGGTAGTGGTTGATATGCAGAAGGACTTTGTGGACGGAGCACTTGGTACGAAAGAAGCTGTGTCGATAGTGCCCGCAGTCGTAAATAAAATCAGGGAATATGATAAAGAGAATATCTTTGTTACAAGAGACACACATCAAAAGGATTATCTTACCACACAGGAGGGACGGAATCTCCCTGTGGAGCATTGTATAGAGGGTACTCCGGGATGGGAGCTTAATGCGGCTGTTGCGGAGGCAGTGAAAGGGGCTGTGATCGTTAATAAGCCTACGTTTGGATCGACCGGACTGATGCATATTATCCGGGAAATATCGGACAAAGAAGAGATATCCATCGAGTTGATCGGTCTTTGCACAGATATATGCGTGGTATCAAATGCGCTTCTCCTGAAGGCAGCAATGCCGGAGGTGGAGATAAGCGTAGATGCTGCCTGCTGTGCCGGAGTCACTCCGGAAAAGCATGAGGCGGCTCTGGAGACAATGAGGTCGTGCCAGATACAGGTAAGTAACGGGTAAGTCAGAGAGTCGGCAGCCATCAACATAGCAAAAGGTGATCACTAATTATGTGACCACCTTTTTTTGTCATATTTTGTTTATTTGGTCTGTCTACTTGACAGGCCCCTGATCATAATGCTGGGTGCTTTTTACAATCTCAGCTTTTGATCATCTTTGTCGGATCAAGAACCTCTCTTGCCTTATCGGGATCCAGAAGCTTGTCTTCAATTACCACATCCAGTACCGACCGGCCGGAGTATAAAGCCTTCTTTGCGGTATCTGCAGCCTTCTGGTATCCGACAAGCGGTACGAGTACGGTGATGATACCGATACTGTTTGCCACAAGTTCCCTGCACCTTTTCTCGTTCGCTTCGATACCGGTCACGCAGTTATCTGTAAAAGTTTCGACTGCAAATCCCAGAGTATCTATGGACTGGAACAGATTATAGAAGATGATAGGTTCAAAGGCATTCAGCTCCAGCTGTCCAGCCTCTGCTGCGAGAGTGATCGTCGTATCATTTCCAATAACATTAAACGATACCTGATTTACAACTTCAGGAATTACAGGGTTCACCTTTCCGGGCATTATTGATGAACCGTTCTGTTTCGCGGGAAGAGTTATCTCTCCGAGGCCCGTTCTGGGTCCTGAAGACATAAGCCTGAGGTCATTGGAAATCTTTGAAAGAGAAACCGCGCAGGACTTGACTATCCCGGAGACAGCCACGAAGGGATCCAGATTTTGTGTGGAATCAATGAGACTGTCCGCCTGCTTCAGATCCATTTTTGATATTGTATTAAGCGTGGGTACTATATTCGAGATATATTCCTCATGTGCATTGATACCTGTGCCTATTGCTGTACCGCCTAAATTGACAATACGCATCTCATCTATTGCATGGTCCAGTCTGCTCACATTTCTTTCTATAGCATCACTGTAGGCCTGGAATTCCTGGCCAAGGCTTATGGGTACCGCATCCTGCATCTGAGTCCGTCCCATTTTAACCACTTTTTCAAATTCATTTGCTTTTTTGGACAATGCTACCTGAAGGCACTGCATCTGAACCTTCAAGTTCATCAAAAGACGAATAGTGGTCATTTTACCCGCAGTTGGAACAACATCATTTGTAGACTGTCCCATATTGACATCATCATTGGGATGGATGACAGAATAGTCGCCTTTATTTCCGCCCAGGATCTCAATAGCTCTGTTTGCTATCACCTCATTGGCGTTCATGTTCAGGGAGGTTCCGGCCCCACCCTGAATAGGATCTACGATGAAGTTATCAAGAAATTTTCCTTCCAGAAGATCATCACATGCTTTGACAATGGCATCTGCCTTTTCTTTAGAGAGTCTGCCCGTCTCGCTGTTGGTAATGGCAGCAGCTTTTTTAATGTAAACAATGCTGTTTACGACCTCGGGATGCAGATCCAATCCTGTAATTGGGAAGTTTTCTGCGGCTCTTAAAGACTGAACACCGTAATATGCATCTATCGGCACTTCTTTATCACCGATAGAATCATGCTCAATACGATATTTTTTGCGGCGCTTATTATCTAAAAACTCTTTGCTTCCTGATCTCAGTCCGATCAAACCCATATACATTATTTTGTCTCCTTTATATCATGATTTTTTAACATTTTGTATAATTTGGGGAATTTCCTCAAATAAGAAAACTCAAAAGTCTTTTCTTTATTCAGGATCAATGCAACTACTATGATGACTACGCAGCTTACCCAGATAGTCCTTATTCCATAGTGTATTGACAATAAACCCCCGATGCCGGCTCCGACAGCGAAGATCACAATGATTGAATAATATTGAACTGAGAAAATAAGGTCTTTTATCGATCTGTTTCTGATATACCGGGCCATATAGGATGTTCCATTTTTCAGATTTCCTATACACATTGTGCTTGCGTAGCTGTTTGTCCTTAACCGTCGGAAGGAATGAACCTGCATGGCGCAGGCAAATGAAACTGACGCATTGGCAACAATGTTACAGCCAAACGGAATAAACCCTACAACAAAAAGAATCAGAAATTCGATTATAAGAACTATCTGCCTCCAATGGATTTTATTGTTGTATTTAATTTTGCCCTCAATATAATCGGACAGAAAAACACCAGTCACAAAAGCTATAATGGCAAACAGGTGATCCAGGCCATCACTCCAGTTTCCCATCATAAAATTCTGACTCATAAGCACCACATTGCCCGTTTGGGCATTAGCAAAAACCCGGTCTCTGATATTAAAAGTATAGGAGTCCTGTAATCCACCTGAAAAGGAAAGCAGTGCGCCAACAACAAAACTGTCAGATCTTTGCATATTTATCCCCTTTGTTTTGTCTTTACGTAGAGATAGTAACATTTGCAAGCGCTTAATACAAGATGAAGGACTGAGCCGGACGGTTATCGATCAAAGCAGGCTGTTCCTTGTTTATTCCATAATTACAATGTAAAATAATTGTGGTAATCCGCTGTATCGCCCAGGCATTGTAATTGCAGTGTCAGGGAGATTCATTCTGTTTACGAAGGAGAGATATATTTAATGGATGCATTGATAATAGGCAGTGGGATAGCAGGAATGGCCTGCGCTGTAAGACTAGCCCGTCATGGGATCCATGTGACGCTTATATCTCCTTCGCTTTCCGAACACTCCGAGTCGGTGATGGCCGCAGGTGGTATCAATGCCATGTTGACTGAAAATGATGAAGGGGATTCCGTGGAAAGTCATGTTCAGGACACACTGAAGGGCGGAAGCTACATCGGAGGTGAGGAGGCGGTCAGGGGACTCTGCGGACACGGCGAAGAGATCATACGCTTTCTCGAAAGTATCGGGACCGTTTTTTCTGTTGACGGTGAAGGCAGACCGTCCAGACGCGCTTTTGGCGGACAGTCACATAAGAGGACATACTACTGCGGCGCTTCCACAGGGAAGCAGATAGTGTCTGCCCTTGTAATGGAAACCCGCAGATTTGAAGCTGCGGGCATGATCACGAGACGCCTGAAATACAGTTTTCATTCGGGGTTGATAAAGGACGGGATATGCTATGGCGCCCTCCTTTTCAATTTGGAAAGATCCCGGCTGGAGGCATTTTTTTCTGATTTTACGGTCATAGCTACCGGGGGGCAGAATGCGCTTTTCGGAAAGACTACCGGTTCCACTATGTGTGACGGCTATGCTGCAGGAAGGCTGTTTATGCAGGGAGCGGATCTTAAGAATCTTGAATTCATCCAGTATCACCCTACGACTCTTGAAACACCACAGAAGAAAATGCTGATATCGGAAGCAGTCCGTGGTGAAGGAGGAAGACTTTTTTACCTGGAGAACGGTGAAAGAGTGTATTTCATGGAAGATAAATACGGGGAAAAGGGAAATCTTATGACCCGTGATATAGTCTCGCGGGAGATTTACGGATGCGGAAAGGACGTATTTCTGGATATTTCATTTCTGGATGGACAGACCATAGACGAGCGGCTGCCGGAAGTAAGGGATCTGTGCATGAAGTACAGGGGTATCGACATTAAGAAGGAGCCGATCCCGGTCACGCCGTCTGTTCATTTCTTTATGGGCGGGCTTGCCGTTCACCTGAATCATGAAACCAGTATCTTAAATCTCTTTGCTGTAGGTGAGTGCGCATCAATGTATCATGGAGCCAATCGTCTGGGAGGTAATTCTCTTCTTTCCGCCATGTACAGTGGATTTGTGGCAGCGGATGAGATCTCAGGAAGATATTCTCACAGAAAATACCCTGACTTCAGCACTTATATGGAGAATGAAAGAAAGATCCTTAATAAGGACTATGATTCCAGGAGCTCGTTCCCTGTGTTTTATATCCGGGATCTGCTGAGCGTGACCATGAATGATGATCTCGGTATAGTCCGTGACGAAAAGAACCTGAAAAAGGGGCGGAAAAAGACAGATTATTATCTGTCCGTTGCAGATAAGCTACGGTATGACAGGTCTGTTTCGCAATATACCAATTACAGCCTTAAAGCCATGCTGACCCTTGCGGGAGCTACTCTTAAGGCGGCAGAAGAGCGGAGGGAGAGCAGGGGAGCTCATTACAGGAGTGATTACAATGAAACAAAGGATGAATACGCTTATGCAACCCTTGTTTCATATATCAATGGCGATTACTCTGTACGGCTAGACAGGGAGAACATCTATGAAAGTTAACATTCTGAGACGGGAAACACGTGATAAAGAGCCATATTGGGAAAGCTTTATCTATAACGGGCCGGAAGATAACTCAGTGGCGGGACTTCTGGATTATATTAATTACAATGATGATATAAGAAATGATAAGGGTGAAAAAACCACGAGGATAGACTGGGAGTGTTCCTGTATTCAGGGCATATGCGGTGCATGTGCGATGATAGTGAACGATAAGCCTGTTCTTGCATGTGAGGCTTTTTTAAGGGATATTGAGGGGGAGGAGATCACACTCAGGCCTCTGAGCAAATTTCCCGTTATACATGACCTTGTGGTGGAAAGACCCATGCATGAGATACTTACAGACAATAATGTCTTTATAGGGGAGTACTCTCCCGCGGAGAACCGGGATTTCCAGCAGGACTACAATGCTGCCAAGTGCCTGAAATGCGGCCTTTGCATAGAGGTATGTCCGAAGTATACGGACGGCAGGATGTTTTACGGGGCGCCATTTGCGAACGACTGCTATCTGGTGGCTGCGAGAAACGAGCAGAAAGCAGGAGAGATCGCAGAAATCTATGAAAAACATTTTAAAAGTGAATGTGCCTACGATCTTGCCTGCGAAAAAATATGTCCTATGGGCATAAAATTCACCGCCTCCATGAAGAAGCTTAATTCGATAAAACGTGGTGATGGAGATAGATCATTTTGAGAGCTGATTATTGGAGGTCAAAGAGATGCTTAATACCACAAAGGAGCTTGAAAACGGAGAACTGTTTATAGCACTTGAAGGAAGGCTTGATACTGTAACCGCACTGCCTTTTGAGAGTGAGCTGGAGAAACTCCTTCCCGAGGTCAGGCAGATCACTATGGATTTTGAGAAACTGGATTATGTATCTTCAGCGGGACTCAGAAGTCTGCTTACGGCCCAGCAGTACATGGAGGATAACGGATATCCCGATGTTAAAATCCTGCATGTAAATAATACAATAATGAATATTTTCCAATTAACAGGATTTGATAAAGTACTGGATGTGGTGGAGTAAACCACAGGTTTGCAGAAGGAGAATGCAGTGAAGGGAAAAGGCACTCTGATCCCAAAGGGATTTGCCGGTAAAATAATAAAGAGTTTTATTATTTTCGCTCTCGTTATGGGTGTGATCTATCTGGCGATGTTTGCGATACAGTTGTCCACCCTGCATATAAAGCTCCGTGCAGATGAAAAAGCGCAGCTCAGCGTTGTGGCAGGACGTTCTGAAGAATCGATGACTGCTATAACGGAGGAGAACTTAACAGCCTTGATCAAATGGGCGTCAGACAGAACGGATGATGAATTCTGGATCGCGGCTCATAATCTGAAAATATTTCAAAGACAGGTAGCTGATATTTTCCGACACCCTGAGTATTTTGGAAGAAGACCTGTTTATCCTCCACTGATCGAGAATGCCGGAAAACCGGCACTTCAATTTCTCTGTCCGGGCGATTATGAGAACCTTACCCCTGACGAAATGGATATGATCGAACGTCTGGCAAATACGGAGCCTATGTTGAAGGAATTTCTGATATCAAACGACTTTAACGTGGATATAGGTGTTGCCACTATGGATGGACTTTGCCTTGATATGGACAGGCTCTCGGAAAAAAAGATAACGGAGGACGGCAAGCCCATATCCCTGGATGTTTCAGATCAGGATTGGTATACAGGTGCTATTGCAAGGGGAAATGTTTTCTTTTATCCGATACACAGCTTAATATATGATTTCGATGAAGTTGCCTATGCGGCTCCCGTATATGTTGATGATGAACTGGTAGCAGTTATTGAGGGTTCTATTCAAATGGATCTTTTGAGAAGCTTTCTTAAAGATCGCGATCTGGGGGAATCCGGTTTCACTGTGTTGATAAGTGATAAAGGCCAGCTGGCATGCTCCCCGAGAACTTCGGGGGAATTAAAGATTGCCGAGGATTTCTCTCTGGATATAAGAGACAGTGTCAATGAGCAGCTCAGGGAAACTATCAATAAGGGACTGTCCGGAGAAACAGGTGTTACAAAGGTTACAGTGGACGGTGAGGAATACTATGCCGCTTATGGATATATGCGATCCTGTGGCTGGATACAGATCATGTTTGTATCCGTTGATGAAGTGATGAATCCTACAAATGCACTTCTGGATGATATGAGGAAAATCTCCCGTCAGGATATACTTGAACAGGAAAAAGTGTTCAAGAGGTCAGGCGTTATCGCCGGTATTGTATTTCTGATCATTTTGGGAATCGGTATCGTGGCTGTCAGTGAAGCAGCCAGAAAACGAGCCAGGCCGATAGCTCTTATGGCAGAACGTGTCAGGAATATTGGAGGAGACAATATCTCCTTTGAAATGGATGAGTCATATAAAACCGGAGACGAGATACAGATCCTGGCGGAGAACTTCGAGGAATCCCTGAAAAAGAGTACAGACTATGTCAGTGAACTGCTTGCCATTACTTCAGAGAAAGAGAGGGTTAACACGGAGCTGGCCCTTGCAAAGCGTATCCAGACGGATATGCTGCCAAGCAAGTTCCCTGCATTTCCTGACAGAACCGAATTTGATATATATGCTTCCATGACACCGGCAAAAGAGGTGGGAGGAGACTTTTATGATTTCTTCTTTGTTGGAGATAACCAGCTTGCCATAGTTATAGCGGATGTGTCAGGAAAGGGCGTGCCCGCAGCTATGTTTATGATGATGGTCAAGACTATGATCCAGAACAGACTCATTGATAATATAGATGTGGCAAAGGCCCTGGAAGATATAAATAACGCGATCTGCTCCAATAACCGGGAAAGGATGTTCGTAACTGTCTGGCTTGGAATACTGGATATTAAAACCGGGATTTTGGAGGCAGTCAATGCAGGTCACGAGTATCCTATCGTTAAGGAACCGGGGAGACCGTTTGAGATACTAAAAGACAAGCATGGCTTTATTATAGGCGGTAAAAAGAAAATGCAGTATACCGGGTATCAGATAATAATGAAACCGGGGTCGAAACTCTTTGTATATACGGACGGGGTGCCTGAGGCTATGAATGAAGCAGGCGAATTATTTGATATGGAGCGCACGCTTCAGGCGGTTAACGGAGCAGCTGATCTTAAACCTGAAGAAATACTGGCAAATGTATCTGAAGAAGTCAGGAGCTATGTGGGATCGGCAGAACAGTTTGATGACCTTACTATGTTGTGTATCGAATACTTCGGAAACAGTTCAGGGGAGCATGTTGATGAGGAATAAAGGGATCGCCGGAAAAATGATGCGCTATTTTATAGCATTTGCCTTAGCCATGGGAATATTTTTCCTGGCTGGCTTCGGATATAATCTGATCCGCCTTCATAACATGACCGTTTCGGAAGAGAAGGGACAGTTGAGTCTTCTGTCGGACAGACTGCGTAAAGCCATGATGGGTATAACAGAGGAAAACCTTGATTCTCTAAATGAATTTGCCATAGAAAGAACCGACGATGAATTCCGTATCGCGAAGGAGGATCTGATCGCCTTAAGAAGCCAGGTGGAAGATGTGGTTCGTAATCCTCAGAATTATCAGCCAAGAGAGATCGCTCATCCAAAGAAAAGCAGTGAAGGCACGCCGGAGCTTTTGCTTCTGGCACCGGACGGCTATGATAATATCAGCTCCGAAACTTATGAATTGATGCAGCGAATGGCTAACCTTGAACCTATGATGCAGGAAATAGTTCTTGCTATGGATTATTACCTTGACATTTACATAAGCACTATGGATGGAGTAACCCTGGCTTTTGACAGGCTGGCTGATGAAAAGATAGATGATAACGGAAAAACCATTAATTTTGATGCCAGGGAGTGTGAGTGGTTTGACGGAGCCCTTAATGAAGGGGACGTTTTCTTTGCGTCAAGCGAAGAAAGCGCCTTATTCGAAAATGACGAATTGGTATACAGTATTCCGGTATATGTGGACAATAAAGCCGTTGCAGTTATAGAAGGCTGTATCCATATGGAAGGTATGTCTTATTTCCTGCATGGCCGTGATATAGGAGAATCGGGATTTGTGATCCTGGTGACAAAGGAAGGCCAGCTGTTTTATTCTCCCAGAGATAAGGGAGAACTGAAAATAGATGATGATAATCCGGAGGATATAAGAGACAGTCTTAATCCGGAGCTTAAGACTGTTATAGATAAGGGACTGTCTGGTGAGAAGGGAGTAGAGAAGGTTAAAGTTGACGGGGAGGAATTCTACGCCGCGTATGGAATGATACCTACGTCCAAATGGGCACAGGTTATCTTTGTAGCAGTGGATGAGGTTATGGATTCAGCTCAAACCCTTCAGGTGGATATGGAAGAATACTCGAGGGATCTGATCCAACAGGAGAACAGGGCATATTATCTTTCGGCCATATTTGGAGTGATCGTAGTTTTTATTATTATGACCATTGGCTTTATTCTTGTCAGTTACCGTACGAAAAAGAGAACAGCTCCGATCACAAAGATGATGGAAAGTCTGACTGAGTTTAAAGGCATCAATATGTTCTTTGAAATTCAGGATGAATACAGGACCGGGGATGAGATACAGGTCCTGGCGGAGAGCTTTGAATCTCTGGCTGAAAAGATGAGAGATTATGTAGATGAGATAATTGATGAAATGACCGTGAAGTCCAGAGTCAAGACGGAGCTTGTTCTTGCTACCAAGATCCAGGCAGATATGCTGCCTAATATCTTTCCGGCATTTCCGGAAAGACCGGAGTTCAATATATATGCATCCATGACACCGGCGAAGGAAGTGGGAGGAGATTTCTATGATTTCTTCTTTGTAGGGGAGAATCATCTTGCAATGGTAATAGCTGATGTTTCCGGTAAGGGTGTGCCGGCGGCTATGTTTATGATGATGTCAAAAAGTATGCTCCAGAATCAGCTGATCGCAAGCAGGGATCCTGCCAGGGTGCTTGAAAAAGTCAATAATCTTATTTGCGCCAATAATAAGGAGAATATGTTTGTTACGGTATGGGCGTCAATTCTTGAAATTAATACCGGAAGACTTGTGGCGTCAAACGGAGGACATGAATTTCCGATCTTTAAGGAACCGGACGGTGATTTCGAGATAATAAAAGATAAGCACGGATTCGTTATAGGCGGCAGGGATAACATGAAATATACCAACTATGAGCTTGTTATGAAGCCCGGATCAAAGCTCTTTGTATATACAGATGGGGTACCGGAGGCTACAAACAAGAGCAGGAAGCGCTTTGGAATGGACAGAACCCTTGCAGCGGTGAATATCGCAGCAGATGCACCTGTTGAGAAAATACTTGCCAATGTAGACAGTGAGGTTAAGAAGTTTGTGGGTGATGCGGAGCAATTTGATGATCTGACAATGATGTGCATAGAATACCTGGGACCACAGGTGACAACTCCGGAAGGAGGGACAGAGCACAAGGAGATCACGGTTGAAGCTAAGGTTGAAAATCTGGCAGCTGTTATGGGATTCGTAAACGGAGAGCTGAAAGATCTGAACTGTTCCGATAAGATCAGACGTCAGATAGATGTGGCAGTGGATGAGATATTCGGAAATGTAGCATTTTATGCTTATGGGGATGGTATGGGAGAAATAACTGTCAAAATGGAAATCCCTGCTGACAGGTCATTTGTGGTAATAAGATTTATTGATGGCGGGACAGAATTCAATCCGCTGAACACGAAGGATCCCAACCTTACGTTATCTGCAAAGGAGCGGCAGAAAGGTGGCCTTGGGATATATCTTGTAAAGAAGACCATGGATGAAATGACATATGAGTATAAAGAAAGCATTATAGAGCTGCGAAGATCAGCCTGGATTCAGTTAGGAATGCTCTTTCTCATTGTGAAAGTTGTTTATTATACATAGCAATGCTAAAATAACAGAAGATTGTTTAGACGATCAAAGGAGGTCAGGATATGGGCGCAGAATACGAAGAATTTAAGATCAGTCCTGAGAGGGATGGAAACAAGCTTAAGGTATCCCTGAAGGGAGAGATCAATGTGGACACTTCAAGGGATTTTGATGATTTCATCAATAATAATCTTGAAGGTGTGGGGGAGCTGGAATTTGACCTTAAAGAGGTGGATTTTGTCTCGTCGGCGGGTCTCAGAGTGTTCCTCAATGCGCAAAAGATTATGGATAAGCAGGGAAGCATGGTGATCCACAATATGTCTCAAGACGTATTTGATGTTTTTGAAATGACAGGATTTTCCGATGTAGTGAACATTGAATAAAAGAGGACGGGATGATGAAAAATCATGTTGAGGATATCAGGGAAATAGCCTCAAGAGTAAAAGAAACAGCGATGAACCTTGCAATCACCAAGGTGCTGATTCACAGAGGAAGAAAGGCTGTTCGCGATATGGATGACAATTCAAAGCGTGCCATATCCATGTCCGAAGAGCTTTTGATGAGACTGCTTGATGAAAACAAGGATACGGAATACGGAAAGCTATATGATTTTGCCCATATCAGCAGCATCGAGGAATATAAGGAAAAGGTACCTCTTTCAACTTACGATGATTATGAGCCTTATATTAAACGTA
>CADCRB010000180.1 GCA_902803745.1 uncultured Lachnospiraceae bacterium | reverse complement strand
CGGAAGGATCCATTGCGTGATAATGATCATTACCGGTCAGAGTCTTATCCAGCGTGAAATGCTTCTCAATGATCTGGGCGCCCATATTATAGGCAACCTTTACGACATCATATTCCTCTGTGGGCTTGGTATGATCCGAATATCCTATGTAGCAGTCCGGGAACTGCTGCTTAAGCGTCTGGATCTTTCTCAGATTCGCGTGCTCAAGCGGAGTGGGATATTCCAGTACACAATGCAGGAGCACCAGCTCCTTGTCATTTACCGCCCTGATGGTATCCACCGCCTGCTCTATCTCGCCGAGGTCGGAAGCTCCTATCGAAAGGAGCATGGGCTTGCCTTTCTTTGCCTGATACTCTATGAAAGGCAGATTTGAAAGATCCGAAGATGAGATCTTATACACATTCATAAGCTCATTCAGATAATCAGCGCTTTCAAAATCAAATGCCGTAGAAAGGAACTCTATACCGCACTCGTCGGCGTAATTCTTCAGTTCTCTGTACTCAGTCTCACCAAAGGAATCAAACGTCTTGAAGAGCTCATATTGCGACTCTGTCGGCTCCTCTTTCCGGTCCCAGTAGGAAGGCGAATCCTTCGCGGCAAGGGTTCCGGCCTTGTAGGTCTGGAATTTCACTGCGTGAATACCGGCCTCCTTCGCCTCGCTGATCATAAGCTTTGCGGCCTCCATCGGGCTTATCCCTTTTTCATCCGCAATATCATAGTAGTTGACGCCTATCTCCGCCACCAGTACAAATTTACCGCTTCGCAGTCTTTCGATTATCGTGCTTTCCATCTGTAGTAGTTTTCCAATCCTTTCTCGTAAAAATCAAGCAACACCGATAGTTCCCTTTCAAATTCCTCTGTTTCTTTGTGCCTTCCGGCAAATATCTCCTCGGCCTCGTCCATAAGATAAAAGATCTTTACCTCATTTCCGGCCTCCCTGACAGCATGAATATAAGATGCTGCAGAGTGAATATTATCCACCTCACCAAAAGCCCTTATCGCATCCGGAAGATCCTCAAATGATCTTATCCTGGTGATCCCGTCTATCAGGGAGAACGGAACATCGCCGAAGACTATGCTGCGCTTTCCCATAAGCGCTGCCTCATAGGCTGCCGTCCCTGTGATGGTGACCACCCCGAGGGATTTTGTGATCCAGGGTTTCGGATCCTTATAATAGTTTAACTGTACCACGCGTACATTTGCAAGCTCTGCCGCCTTTTTATAAAATGAAAGATCTCTTTCCCCGAGCATCGCCTGGTGCTCCTTCACATAGAGCTTCCAGCCTGCAGGAAGTGACTTCGAGATCTGCTCCATAAGATTAAGCTCATCCACATAAAAAGATGCCTTCACAAATACCGAGGATTCCGGTATCAGATGCAAAGGCATATAGACGTATTTCTCACCTTCCACTGGGTTTTCAAAGTATTTATTGGGCACGAGAAGTTTTCGTTTTATGCGCTCCACGTCAAGATAGTATTTAAGATACTCAGGGGTCGTGGCATAGAGCATTCCGGACTGTTTTTTTCGTTTGATATTCTTCGCGGTATGGTCCTGGTTCCAGAAATAATTCCATTTGCCGAGCATTATCTTCATGGATTTAATAAGAGGCGTACGCTCGTACTGGCTCGTGACGGAGCCGTCAAATTCTTTATTCATGATGGAAGACTTCGCGCGGAAATCACGGATGTAGGCATATTCTTCCGAAAGCCCGTCCTCATCAAGCTCCATTGCCTGATCATAAAGCTCCTTAAAGTACGGGTCTATCCCGCAGGAATTCTGAAAGCTGGGATATTTGTAATAGCCGTACTTGCTGTATTCTATGGTCGCATAGGGTATGCCGCGTTTATATGCGACCTCCGTCAGCACTGTCCGCTGGAGCTCGGCATTATCGGTATCAAGGATCAACTCCGGCTTATATTCATCAAGTATCCTTATGATATTTTTATAGTTGAGCTCAAGCCAGTATTTATTCTCGGCATCTGTCGTCACCGGCCAGTATTTGCGGTAGTGATAATGCTTTGTATTCTCCTGGCTTGCCATAAGCTGCAGACCTAAAGGCTTGAAATGGGTATATTCCTTCTCAAGCATATCAAGGTAATCCTGATCCGAGGGATCGCCCCGCTTTATCCCTTCCACAAACTCCTCGCAGATATCTGCCACATCATAAAGCTTCACATCAGGAAGCTTCTCTCTCCACTCAAATATCGTATGCTCATTGTAGTAGCATTTATTGTAGGTGCACTCTGCGGACATGATGTAGAAAGCAGCGACCTCGTTCGTCTCCTTCAGATCGCGCGCAAGAAACCAGAGTGGCTTTGAATAAGTCTCCCTGCATACGAAGAGTATCCGTTTCCCATATAGATTTGGATATTTTTCTTTCGTGAACTCAAGCATGTCTATGTATCAGTATACCACAGCCCCCGGTATTATTTCTCTACCGGGAAAAAGAAAACCTCCGTCACTTTGTCCCAGACGCCGAAAGAATCTTCGGATTCATCGGTTTCCTGCACAAGCTCGGACTTTGCATCATCGATCGAAGCGCTGATAACCTGTGAATGATTACCGGCATAAAGCTTTCCGTCAAATACCGACAGAGGATAAGCCGTGCCTCCTGAGACTATCTTTCCTAATTCTTTGACGTTGCCGTCCTTATCCAGTCCGTAGACTGCAGCCTCCGATGCGAGCTTATTGCCCTCTCCGTCATCATAGGTGTTCTCAGCTTTGGCAACAAGAAGAGCATCATAATCTTTATGGATATCAGCCAGCCCGTAGAAACTGTCTTCCGGAAGTCCTAAAAGCACCGACTCATATATCTCAAGTCCTTTAAGCACAGGAGGGGTGATATTGCCTTCACTGACGGAATCAGCTCCGACGACCGTAAATGTGATCACCGGCTTTGATTCTCTCTCAGCGAGAAGGGCATCAAACTCCTTCTGTCCGCCCTTG
>CADCRB010000179.1 GCA_902803745.1 uncultured Lachnospiraceae bacterium | reverse complement strand
ATGCCATATCATACGAGATCATCTTCATCACACGCTTGCCGACATAGTTGTCAGCGGATACCCTCCTTAATGGATGGAATATGAGCGGATGATGCGTGAGTATCAGTCCGGCCTTTTTTTTGTGAGCAGCTTCTATTACATCACTTGTGGCATCCAGCGCGATGTAAATGCAGTTTACATCTTTTTCACCATCACCTACCAAAAGACCGGGATTGTCCCAGCTCTCGGAATAATGAATAGGAGCCAGCTCGTTTAGTGTATCAATGATATCGTGCAGTTTCAATTTTCCAGAACCTCCCTGTAGCTTGCTAAATCCTGCATAAGAAGCTGTCTTCTGTCCTCAGGAAGCTGTTTGTTATCCCGTAAGAGCCTTTCAGCCGCTTTTAATTCGGCCGTAAGCTTTTCCCTTACCTTAGTGTCTTTTAGTGCCTCTTTTATGAACCTTCCGAATCTGTATTCTTTTTCGGAGAGATCTTGCATTATCTCACCGGCTTTTACCGGAACGGCTTTAATTATTACGTAGAGTTTACCATCTTCACATACGAATTTTTCGTCCTCGATACTGTAGCCGTTTTTGTTTAGAAAGAGCCTCAGTTCATACTGCTTAGTATGGGGGGAAAGGATCAGCGTGTCGTATTTCCTTATCTTATCTGCGGAATCTTTTATTATCCCTTCTATGAGCAGGCCGCCCATACCACAGATGGAAAGGGTGTTCTTTCCTTCAGGAGGATCCTTTACCAATCTAAGACCGTCAGATAAGATGAAGCTTATTTTGTCTTCTCCCAGAGCAAATGAATCAGCATTTGCCTTTGCCCTGGACAGCGGGCCGCTGTTTATATCAGTGGCAACGGCTTTTTTACATATTCCCTGTGACAGAAGCCATATAGGAAGAAGCGCGTGATCACATCCTACGTCAGTAAAAGTGTCGCAGGGGCTTACCATGGATGCTATGGTGCCAAGCCTTTCGGATAATCTAATCCCTGACAAGATTTACTCCAGATAATCCTTGAGCTTTCTGGATCTGGAAGGATGTCTTAGCTTGCGCAGAGCCTTTGCTTCTATCTGTCTGATACGCTCTCGGGTTACGTTGAACTGCCTGCCGACTTCCTCAAGAGTTCTTGCTTTTCCGTCATCCAGACCGAATCTGAGACGGAGAACCTTCTGCTCTCTTTCGGTCAGGGTGTCCAAAACCTCATTCAGCTGCTCTTTGAGCAGTTCGAAAGCAGCTGCATCTGCAGGCACCGGGACCTGTTCGTCCTGAATAAAATCTCCGAGGTGGGAATCTTCTTCCTCTCCTATAGGTGTTTCAAGTGATACAGGCTCCTGTGAGATCTTAAGTATTTCCCTTACCTTTTCAACAGGCATATTCATCTCTGCAGCGATCTCTTCAGGGGTAGGTTCGCGCCCGAGCTCCTGCAGGAGCTGTCTGGATACCCGGATAAGCTTGTTGATGGTCTCGACCATATGAACGGGTATCCTGATCGTCCTGGCCTGATCTGCAATAGCACGTGTTATGGCCTGCCTTATCCACCAGGTGGCATATGTTGAAAACTTGTAACCCTTTCTGTAATCAAATTTCTCTACAGCCTTTATGAGACCCAGATTTCCCTCCTGGATAAGATCAAGAAAAAGCATCCCACGGCCTACATATCGTTTTGCTATGGATACAACGAGCCTAAGGTTTGCTTCTGCAAGCTTGTTTTTGGCTTCCTGATCTCCAAGTTCCATCCTTTTTGCAAGCTCAACCTCTTCCTCGGCAGAAAGCAAAGGAACCTTTCCGATTTCCTTGAGGTACATTCTCACAGGATCTTCTATGGATACACTGTCGGGAACTGACAGATCCACGTTTTCTACATCTACTTCTTCCTCAGCCTCGATCTCTTCCGGCGGAACATCATCATCCGGCTCCATATCATCCTCGGAGGGAGATGTCATTTTTAGGATGTCGATACCGTTCTTTTCAAGAGTTTCCCATATACGGTCGTAATCGTCCTCACTTAGATCAATGCCTTTGAAATGGTCAATGATCTCCTGATTTTCAAGGACATTTTCCTTTTTGCGCCCGATCTCGATAATACTCCTGAGCTTTTCCTCGAATCTTTCGTCGATCTTCTCTTCATTTTCTTCCATTAGAGATATCCTCCTTATATCTTTATCCTGATCTTTTTCAGTTCCGTCAGGGCCTGTTTTTCCTCTTTGGCTTTTTTTAACGGGTCGATCCCGTCATCTGCATTTCTTTTCCGGTCAAGCGAGGCTTTCTTTACCCGTATTACCAGATCTGTGAGAGCTTTTTCCCGGTCAGCCGAGGTATCAACGGCATAGAGCTTTTTGTTAATGACGGCTGATGCTTCGTCTGATCTGTCTTCCATGGCAAATCTTGTCATTATGTCTGCTGTGGACATATTGCCCTTTTCATATCCTTCATAGATCATTGCAGCGATCTCCCGGATCATACCTTCGCTGAAGTCCTCGACAGAAATATACTGTCTGACTGCATCAAAGATCTCTTTATCGTCTGTCATCCAGGTGATCAGAAGCTTCTGTGCTTTTTCGGCGCCATCATCCTTGTTTTTCCTGGCCTGGCTTTGCGTAGAGATGCCTTTTTCGTCCGGTATCCCGACGGATGTTTTTTCTGCCGGAACGCTGGCAACAGCTCTCCTTAACGCATCCTCCCTGATAGCGTATTTTGCAGCTACAGCTGAAATATAATTGTCTCTTTCAAGCTCATCATCTATCGAGGCAAGTCTTCCGGCAGCTTCGTTCTGAAAAGCCGTTCGTTCTCCGGGATCTGACATATCAAATGATCTTTCAATATAGGAGAGTACAAAAAAGAAAGAATTCTCAGCATCCTTTACTCTCTTTTCAAATTCATCCGATCCCAGCGCTTTGATAAATTCATCAGGATCCTTGTATGGATCAAGATGAACTACCTTTGTTGAAAGAGAAGCTGATCTGCAGATCGGTATGGCGCGCATGGCAGCCTTCTGCCCTGCACCGTCGGAATCGTATGTAAGTCTTACATCCTTGGTATAGCGCCTAAGCAGCGAAGCGTGTCCGGAGGTAAAGGCTGTTCCGAGGGAAGCTACAGCCTCTGTAAATCCGGCCTGATGCATGGAGATAACGTCCATATATCCTTCGCATACGATGCGATAGGGCTTTCTTGAGCGTCTGGCTATATTCAGACCGTACATATTACGGCTTTTATCAAAGACCTGGGTCTCCGGAGAGTTGAGGTATTTTGGTTCCCCCTCTCCCATTACGCGTCCTCCGAAGCCTATAACCCTGCTGTTGATATCCATTATAGGAAACATTACACGGTTGAAAAATCTGTCAGTCATCCCATGCTTCTCGGATATATTGCATAAACCGGCAGCCTGTATCACTTTATCGTCAAAGCCTTTGGATCTGAGATATGACACTGCCTGATCAAAGCCCTTGCCTGAATATCCGAGTCCGAAGCTTTTGATCGTTTCATCTGTAAGTCCGCGGCCTTTAAGATAATCAAGTCCATGCTTTCCTTCCGGAGAATAAAGCCGGTGATAGTAAAAAACTGCTGCCTGTTTAAGGCATTCCATTATCCTGCTCCTGAAGGATGCAGCCTCCTTCTCTTCCGCCGTTTCTTCTTTTTCCGGAAGAATGATCCCGGCCCTGTCTGCCAGATACTTTACAGCCTCGGGAAAGCTGTAGTTCTCATAGTCCATCACGAAGCTTATGACATTTCCGCCTTTATCGCACCCGAAGCAGTGGTAAGTCTGTCTGTCGGGATTTACGCAGAAAGATCCGGTCTTTTCATTATGAAAAGGGCAGAGACCAAAATAATTTGCCCCGCTTCTTTTTAGCTTTACTGCGCTCCCTATGACGTCCACGATGTTATTCGCGGCCCGTATTTCATCTATAAGTTCGCTGTTGTATCTTACCATCTTCTGTTATCACTTGACTGACCATGAAGTTGGTATGAACAGATCTGAATAAATTCCTATCGCATATCTGTCAGTCATGGATGAGATATAATCGCATACTATCCTTTCAAGCGGATCACCGGTTTTTGACATCAGCTTCCTGTATTCCATCGGAAGACGATCGGGTCTGTTGAAAAAATACATGTACAGGGATTCTATTAGACTCTCAGCCTTGCCCTCTTCGCTCTTTGCCTTAGGGTTGGTGTAAACATTCTTAAACATCCATTCCCTGAGATCCTTCATGGCTTTGGAAGCAGGTTCCGACATACGCACTTCGTTTTTACCTATGCTTTCCGTGATAATGTCGTGTATGAAATAATCAAGCCTCTGGGCTGTCTTATAGCCTGCGATATCACCTATGAAAGCCGGAACGCTGTCATCGGCAAGTATGCCGGCTCTTATGGCGTCATCCATATCATGGTGCATATAGGCGATCTTATCAGAAAGCTGAACTATCTTTCCTTCGAGTGTAGAGGGATTGCCTTTGGTACGGTGGTTTCCGATCCCGTCTCTGACCTCATATGTGAGGTTAAGGCCTGTCATATCTTTTTCAAGTACATCCACAACGCGCAGAGACTGTTCCGAGTGTTCGAAACCTAAGGAACACACGCGGTTAAGAGCCCGTTCTCCCGCATGTCCGAAGGGTGTATGACCCAGATCATGACCTAAAGCTATAGCTTCCGCAAGATCCTCATTCAGACGGAGCGCTTTGGCTATTGTCCGTGCGTTCTGGGATACCTCCAGTGTATGAATGAGTCTTGTCCTGTAATGATCCCCCTGCGGAGTGAGAAAAACCTGGGTTTTATCTTTGAGTCTTCTGAATGACTTGGAATGAAGGATCCGATCCCTGTCTCTTTGAAATACAGGTCTCAGATCGTCTTCCGTTTCTTCCCTTAAACGTCCTTTTGATCTGTCGGAAAAAGCGGCATATGGACTCAATGTCTTTTTTTCAATGTCTTCGATTGCTTCTCTGATCGTCATTTTACACCGTCCGGCTGTCTGGATGGCAAAAGCCAGCCTTTATCCATATTCGACACAAAAAAAACAAATCCTTTTTTGAAAGTGAAAAACTTTTCTTTTTTTTGTAACTGTACTATATATGGGATATCAAATAAAAACGGACACAAGAAAATGACATCAGGAAGTGAGACGTCTTATCATTTCACCAAAGAAATCGATATTTATCATCCAGCCTATACTCATGGTGAGACCTGCAAATACCGGGATGATGATCAGCATGAATACTGCCGCAGTGAAAAGACCGAATTCCTTTGATCTGAAATAGTATACAAGAAAAAAGATGGAAAAGACCAGATAAGGCATAAGGAAAAACGGCCAGACAAAATCAAATTCCCTGAACAGAAAATAATCCGCAACAGCAAGAAGTAATATCAGAATGAGCAGAAATACAGCAAAATGTTTTTCGGGTTTTACAGTTCTCATATGCCCGATGATTTATGCTTGTATTTTTGCTTCGATTCATACATTTTTGCTTCGGCCCTTCTTATGGTATCACCGGCGTTTTTATCCGTAATATGGTTATAGATCGCCGAACCGTATGCAAAATTGATATCCTGTCTTCCTTCTTTCATTATATCGTCGAACATATTTGCCTCGGTTTCAAAATATATATCGCTGTCGCGTCCCGTAAACAGTACGGCAAACTCGTCTCCGCCGATACGGTAGATCTTTGCTATTTTTCCGAAATATTTTTGTATGAAACCGGAGATTGAAATGATATATCTGTCGCCTTCGGCATGACCCATCATATCATTTGTGTGTTTAAGATTATTGAGATCGAGTATTCCGACCACCAGATGATCTATAAGCTCCTCTCTGGCATCTATCTTCTCTATCTCCTGCTCGTATGCCTGTCTGTTGCCAAGGCCGGTCAGATTATCAAGAAAAGCCACTGTCTTATATATATCTGCCTTCTTGAGGTTTAACTCTTCACTCAGCGTGAAATGTATAGTATCAAAGGCAAGGAACATGATAAACAATATCAGACCTACTCTTGAATACTTTGATACATCCACGAAGCTTGTCATATAATAATGAGCGATATCTATAAGTATGGATATTGCAAGAATGATAAAGCCTAAAGCTCCGAATTCGGGAAAAGCATTTTCTTTCCTTGCGCTGAGTATGCCTGCTCTGATAGTGGCTACGCATACTGCTCCTATAACAGTGACTATTGTCAGGTGGGTAAGGATAAGGAGCTCGGACATATCAAAAACACCCAGGAAATGCAAGCCGTTAAGCAGAATAAAGTTTACTACCGGGACTATGGATGCCCACCCTGCTATATCCCGGACAATTTTATGTCTGCTGCATTTGTAATAGGAAAGCAGCGGCATAGGAAGGAACGCGATGGCTTCGTAAGTGAGTATGGATACGGTCTCCATGTTGCCGAAAAAAAGCTGTGTGCAGTGTGTTTCATTTACGGACCAGATAAAAGTCACAATTGTAAAAACACTCAAATGAAGAAGGCTGTATGAATGCACCATTTTTATCTCAGCAAAGGCAGCTATTATCATTAAGACCGATATTACCCCGATTGCGATACAGCATATTATCTCAAAGATATTATCGCAAAGCAGTTTCTCGATCATATCACCTCTGTCGCCGATAAAGACCTCCTCCATTAATCCGCCGTATTTTGATTCTATCCTGTGAAGCTCTATGGACAGATACTGTCCTTTATAGCTGTCATGGAGAGGAATCAGTATCCAGGCAGAACCCGGGAGGGGAAATACAGGAGATACCACATCTCCGTATGAGTATATCTCTTTATTTCCGGCATAAACATGGACCTCAGAATGCTTGGTCCTGAACATGATATACTGACCGTCTTCACTCTCAGAACCCAAAAGCTTCCTTACTGTCATATCAATATAGGCATTCTTGTCGAGTTTTAACGGGAGATTGCAAACATCATATGTATCTACCCTGTTGTTCTTTAATTCCCAGCCGGTATCGTAAGCAACGGCTCCGTTCCTTATAATGGTAACATTTTTCTCAAAAGGGTTAAGCGAAGCCGCGATCGTGACAACTATACCGACTATAGCCACCAGGGCATATATTATATTATAGTTTAGAAGCTTTGGTTTTCTCATTAAAAAGATATAAAAGAGGATAGACGCCTTTCGGCGCTATCCTCAAAAGATAAATTTTTTTACGATATTTCGTGTATCCAGCCTTCGGGAGCTTCGATACGTCCCATCTGAATACCTGTTAATGTGTCATAGAGTTTTTTCAGGGTAGGTCCCATTTCGTCCATGCCGGAAGAAAATCTGATCTCTTTGCCATGATCGTTGATGCATCCGACAGGCGAGATGACAGCTGCTGTTCCACAAAGTCCGCACTCCCTGAAAGCACCTTTTTCAACTTCCTCCAGAGTGACTTCCCTTTGTGTAACCTTGATACCAAGATACTTCTCGGCAACGATCATAAGTGATCTCCTGGTTATTGAAGGAAGGATTGAATCTGATAAAGGCGTTACCATATTTCCGTCGCCGTCAATAAAAATAATATTAGCGCCGCCGGTCTCCTCTATCTTTGTCCTTGTGCCCGGATCGAGGTAAATATTTTCAGCAAATCCGTTTTCGTGGGCATCAACAATTGCATGAAGACTCATGGCATAATTAAGTCCTGCCTTGATGTGCCCTGTGCCTCTGGGAGCTGCTCTGTCAAAATCACTTATTCTTACAGTAATTGGCTTTGCTCCTCCCTTAAAGTAAGGACCTACCGGTGTCGTAAATATTCTGAATTCATATTCTTCAGCGGGCTTAACACCTATGACCGGATTTGAACCGAACATGAAAGGCCTTATATATAGAGTAGCGCCCGATCCGTAAGGAGGTACAAAATCCTCGTTTGCTCTGACAACTTTCTCTACAGCATCAATAAATCTGTCCTTGGGGAATGGAGGCATTTCGATTCTCTTTGCCGAATCCATCATCCTCTCTGCATTAAGATCGGGTCTGAAAGTAACGGTCCTTCCATCCTCGGTAGTATATGCCTTAAGTCCCTCAAAAACAGTCTGTGCATACTGGAACACACAGGCGCATTCACTCAAAGTGATGGTGTCGTCTTCTGTGATCACACCGTCATCCCAGCTTCCGTCCTT
>CADCRB010000178.1 GCA_902803745.1 uncultured Lachnospiraceae bacterium | reverse complement strand
GAGATATACTTTCCCTGAGTTCACAGGATCAGCCTTCATAGTGGTGATCCTCCCTATCCCGAGCTCCACGCCTGTACAGATCTTTTTGACTGCTTTATTCTCGATCAGAAATACATATCCGCTTCCGGTCTGACCGTAGATCCTTCCTTCTTTATCAGTATCCAGCCTTAATATCCTGTCTGCGTTAAGACGTCTTTCATCTATAATATGGATATTAAGATCATGATCCGCATAGCAGACCCCTGCCGTTGTCCCGATGTAAACATTTCCCTCCGGATCCTCCGCAAAAACCCTGATCGAGGATGAAGGAAGTCCCTCCTTATAGGTGAGATGGATCCTTTGGCTGCCGTCAAGGATCACTACTCCGTTATCATTGGTCCCAACCCAGATCCTGCCTTTGCTGTCTTCAAAAAGTCCCCGTCCGTTTGTAAGACCGTCCGCGGTATCAAGCCTCCTGAAGGTATTGCCGTCGTAACGGATTATCCCGCTGTATCCGCCGATCCAGATATAGCCGTCAGATGAACACAGAATATAATTGGCATCCGAGGAGGGCAGTCCGTTTGTGGCATCATAAAGCTTTGCTGTGATACCTGCGTCGGTGATCTGTCCTGTGGCCGCATATCCTCCGCCATAAGGCATCTCTACGGCATTTTCCGCCCGGGCAGGAGCTGCGCTCAGACCGGTCAATGCGAAGATTAGCGTCAAAAAAGCTGTAAAATATACGGTTTTTTTGCTTCTGATCCTCATAAACTAAGCATCCTTGTTATACTTTCTCAAAACGACCTTTACTTCCGGAAGCGCATCCATAAAAACTTCCACGCATTTCGGATCGAACTGTGTGCCTTTACCTTCTTCCAGTATTGCCAAAGCCTTCTCAAGAGGAAATGCCGGCTTGTAAACACGCGGTGAAGTAAGAGCGTCAAACACATCTGCGACAGCCATGATGCGCGCTGACAGGGGTATGACCTCGCCGTGTATCCCTTCCGGATAGCCCTTGCCATCCCATCTCTCATGATGGTACGCCGCCATGTTCCTTGCTTCCTTAAGATAGTTGTCGCCTTCCACAGTGCTTATCGCATTTTCCATGATCCTCTTTCCGGCTATGGTATGGGTCTTCATTATCTCATACTCCTCGTCCGTGAGTTTGCCCGGTTTGTTTAATACCACATCGGGAATATTGATCTTACCGATATCATGAAGCGGGGCAGAACGGACCACATCAGACATGAATTTAGGCGTAAGCTTGTGGGAGTAATATTCCTTCTTTTTAAGTCCCTCCACTATTATCCTGACATATGCCGCAGTCTTCTGGACATGAGCTCCCGTATCCGAGTCACGGCTTTCCACAAGATCTGCCATAGTCACTATAAGTCCGTCCTGCATCTTGGCGGTGGAGTCAGATAATCGCCTGATGCTCCTCATCTGCTCTGCCTGATTCTTGGTCATGCTGCAGGCGGATAGAAAGAGGTTCTCAAATTCGTCTCCGGTACGGATATCCAGATTTCTAAAGCGTTTGACCTCCTCATCCATGCTCTTCTGGGTACCCGAGGTACGGGCCAGCTCATCCAGTCCCCATGCTATGGAATTGATCGGATATATGAGGTGATAATTCGCAAGACTGATGGAGATGGTACAAAGCAGGATGAAAAAGCCGAAAGAGATAAAGACGGATTTCATGATAAAGCTTCTTTGCATTACCTTCATCTGCATCATATCGACATCTGCGCCGACATAGCACACACATCTGCCTTTCGAATCGTATACAGGCTGATAGCAGGAAAGAAGGTATCCGTATTTATCATCGGTTATCACGGGCTCCACCTCGCGTCCGGCAAGCAGATCCGGGATATGCTCTGAGAATCCCTCATCAAAAGGAATGACAGCGCCGGTCTCTGCCCCTTCCTCCTCTTCCGTATCAATATCAAATACAACATGGCATCCGTCTTCTTCTATCCTGTAACCATACAAATACGAGATATCAGTGGAGTTTTGAAGGATATTGCCAAGTCTCTCCTTTATCTGACGGTACTCATCCGAATTTCCCCTGGTTTCAAGATAATCATCAATATGATCAGGATTAAGCACCCCTGCCGCGATCTCAGCCGTCCCCCTGGCGATCCTCATATGATCCCTTATCAATGTATCTTTGTAGATCACATAGCTTGCCGCAGCTGTGGCAGTCGATACTGTTGCCAGTGATATGGCCAGAACCAGAAGTGTTTTTTTCTGAAGTGAGATCACTCGGACCTTATTCTTTTCGACAAATACAGTATCTCCACCGGTCCTGCTCTGCATCCAGGCGCTAAGTCTGATATTACGGTAGAATCCCTCAGGAACAATACGTATGATCAATAATGACAGTGCAACTGAGATGGCTTTATCCGGAAGATCAATAATTAAGCTGGCCAAAAGACGGGATAAACCAAGGCTCGCAACCCCTGCTTCATGGATCATGAGGCTTAAGGGTTCGTTGTCATAGGACACCCCCTCCATAGCCCAAGGGATACAGGCTCCCAAACCGCCGCCGATAATACAGAACACAGCTGTCATGCCTATGATGCCGGAAATCTTTTTGTGCCAGTTACGGTCTGCAAGAAATGCAGCAGTAAAAGCTATGAGAATGTTTAATACTCCATAATACAGTGAAGTCTGGACAGTTATTGCTTTTATGATATTGGTGGTAAATCCGACTATTACTCCCGGAAGATATCCCCCCATTACAGCGACAGCAATAGTGCCCGCCGTATCAAGATAAAACGGAAGACGGAGCCAGCCGGATATCGCGCTCAGCAGAATATTGAGCGCGATGCCTGCTGCGCACATTATCAATGCTGCAATGTTGGTTCTTCTAAAGAACTGTTCTTTACCATGCCTGAAGCTCATTTACATTTTCACTCACTTTTCGCAGTTATTATATCGGACTGTCATTTACCTCAAGCAGTATACTTGTCATATCATCAAACTGGCTCGCATCCCCGACATAATCATCCACATCTTTTATCACGGCATCAAGGAGTCCGTTTCCCTTTTCAGATCTGTGTGCATTAAGGCAGTCAGTCAGACGGTTAAGACCGTACATCTCATCATCCGGCGCAGTAGCTTCCGGTATGCCATCAGTATACAGATACACCTTGTCCCCGCTGTTGAGCTGGATCTCACGCTCGGTAAAAGCATACTCAGGGATAACACCTAAAGCAATATCATGCTCCTCTTTTATCATTTCAAAGCGGTCCTCAGATGCCCGGTAGAGCACAGGATATTCATGACCCGCAGTGACATACTCCAGTTTCTTTTCGGATATACAGTATATGCCCAGCCATACAGTAGCAAACATAGCCTCGGCATTTTTTTCACAAAGCTGTCTGTTTACCCTCTCTACAATACCTGCAGGTTTCATTCCTGTCTGTCCCGCCGTCATGATCAGGATCTTTACCAGGATCATGAAAAGCGCTGCCGGAACTCCCTTGCCTGAGACATCGGCTATCACCACCGCTACATGGTCGTCATCTATGGCAAAGAAATCATAGAAGTCACCTCCCACTTCCTTTGCAGGACGTATGAAAGCAGAAATATCAAAATCGCGGATACCGTTATAGTCAGTGAGCTCATCAGGCAGCATACCCATCTGTATCTTGGCTCCTACATCCATCTCTGCTGCAGTGTGCTCCCGATCGGCTATCATGACCGTCAGGTCATTCATATAATTTTCGATATCCTTCTCCATGCTGCTCATGGAATCCCTTAGGATCCTGACCTCGTCATTGGTTTTAACCCGGACATTCTCGAAATAATGACCTGACTGATACTTGTCCTTGTCAGCCACATAATTTCTTGCCGCATTCGACAATTCCTTGATGGGTTTGGAGATCATATATCTGATCGTAAGACTTATGACAGAAAGGATCAGTATCAACATGACGATCATACAGATCATAAAGATTAAAGCAAATATTCTCCTGTGCTGATAATATGGAGCTACATCCGCACCGAAACCGATACGCCCTATGACCTCGCCCGTATATGGATCAAAATATGGAACCTCTGTCACAAACTGTGAGTTTGGAAGAGACATCATTACTATGACATTATGGATGCTGTCAATAAATCCACTTATTAAATCAGTTCCATCGGCTGTATCTTCATCTGTATCTGCGCCTGTATCTGCATCATCATCTTCCGTATCCGAACTGGAGAAGATCGAATAGATCTGGACTGCTTCATCCTCTTCCTCCCAGTATCCCACTCCATATTTGTAATCACCCTGCGGATCAGTATCCAAAAGATAAATGATACGTCCGGTATCGGGATCTTCTACGCGGAGATCGATCCACCGGTAGCCATGACGCCCACAAAGTGTTTTCAGAAGATCGAATACTTCCTGATACTTGGGTGTTACAAGCTCATCGTAGTATGAGCGATACTCCTCAGAGAATCTTTGCTGTCTGATCTCCTCAGGTATCCCCTGATATATTTCCATCCCCCTGGAATAAATCCGGACCATTTCATCCCTGTCCGTAACATCTTCCACCAGCTGTCCCAGCAGGCTGCTGTTCTCGATATCAGCAGCAACATCCAGATACATATGCAGTTCAGAAGCAATAAGCTGGGTAATACCAAAAGTAAGCACCACCAGAAGGGCAACAAGCGCACCGATCTTCCTGCCAATGGAAAAAACCGGTTCAGATGCCTTTTCCTGAGTATTATCGTTTTCTGCTGTGACCTTTTTTTCAGCTGATGCCATACTAAACCATCTTTCTTCTTATTGATCGACCAATACATTCACTCCGAGAGTCTGACCAATATTCATTGCCCCCTCGCCGGACAGCTGAGCTCTGAAAGTCTTTCATCATAGCTGAGCCCCTTTTTCCCATAATCCTTAAGCAGCTGCTCCTTATCCTCAATAAAGCTGCTCAGTGAGAATTCATTTCATATATTGCTGCGCCGTATGGATGAAGCACGCCTGCTGCCTCATCTGATACCGTGCTCAGGATGCACTCCGCATCCTTTATCAGACCGGGATCATATGATACGTCTTTGTCAGTAAAATTAATAAGTATCACGGCCTTTTTGCTTCCATTATCCCGGCTATAGGCATATATGTCCTCGTTTTCAGGGATCATAACCTGATATTTCCCGTCTATAAGCTCCGTGTGCTTATTTCGAAGATCCGCAAGCTCTCTGTAAAAGCTCAGCACGGAATCAGGGTCATCAAGCTCCAGGTCACGGTTGAATACTGAATAATCAGGATACACAGGAAGCCAGGGAGTACCGGTGGTAAATCCTGCATTCTCCGAAGCAGACCATTGCATCGGTGTGCGCGAGCTGTCTCTTGAGAAACGGTGCACTCCTTCCATAGCCTCCTCTTCCGAATATCCCTCGCCTATGGCAAATTCATAATGATTTTTTGTAGAAATATCCTCATAGTCATCGATCGAGGGCCAGTTAACATTGACATATCCCAGCTCCTCTCCCTGCATGATAAAGGGTGTGCCCCGCATTGTAAGAAGCAGTGCAGCCAGTGCCTTTGCCCTGGCGATGCGGTCCCCTTCCCCGGGCATGAAATGATCTACAGACCTGGGCTGGTCATGATTTTCCAGAAAGACCGGAAACCAGCCTTCTGCCGCGTCGGCAGCCGCCAGACTGTCATCAAAAAAGGACTTGAAATCAAAGAGAGTCCATTCACGTGTTTCACACCAGTTAGTCTCGTCAGGAAGATCTATCCCCGTCAGACCGAACTCAAATACCATATCAAAGACGCCGTCTTTCCCGACCCATTGGCCAAGATCCGAAGCAGATACTCCGTTCGCTTCCCCGACTGTAAAGATATCGGTGCCTTCCTGCACAGCAGACTTGAATTCATGCAGATAATCAAGTATCCCGCTGGTATTCGCCGTCATCGAATGGATCCCCACCATACCGTCTCCGGCATCCGGCTTACCATCCTCAAAGGTCTCCGGCTTCTTAATGTAGGTAATGGCATCCATCCGAAAGCCGCCCACGCCTTTGTCCGCCCAGAATTTCGCAACATCCTGCAAAGCCTTGCGCACTTCGGGATTTGCCCAGTTAAGATCCGGCTGCTCAGGAAGGAAGGTGTGAAGATAGTACTGTCCCCTGGTTTCATCATATTCCCAAGCCGATCCTCCGAAAATACTTCTCCAGTTTGTGGGCGCGCTTCCGTCTTCTTTCGGATCTGCCCAGATATACCAGTCGCTCTTTTCTCCGTCCCTGCTCTGTCTGGACTCCTTGAACCATTCATTTTCATTTGAAGTATGATTGAATACCAGATCCATGACGATGCGGATATCCCGCTTCTTCGCCTCGGCTATAAGCCTTTCCATATCCTCCATGGTGCCATAGGCAGGATCGATATTATAATAGTCTGCTATATCATAGCCGTTATCAGCCTGCGGGGAAACATAGCATGGTGTAAGCCATACCGCTCCGACTCCGAGCTCCTTAAGATGATCCAGCTCCGATGTGATGCCGTTAAGATCCCCTGTCCCGTTTCCGTCAGAATCCTTAAAGCTTTTAACATATATCTCATAAGCGATAGTCTTTTGCCACCACTTCATATCCGGGCTGATAACCGCCGCCTTATTCATGTCCGTACCACATCCTTCAATAAGAAGTATCAAGAATAATATTAATGCTAATGTTTTCTTCACGATCTCAAACCATTAAATCCCCGGTCGTCCCGCTCAGCTCCTCCGGCTGTCCGGCACTCTCACCGTAAAACACATAAGTATTACCAAAGTGTTTCTTGCATTCATACATCAGTGAATCAGCCTTTTCGTACATTGAAGAAAAATCTTCTGTTTCTGTGATAATGACCGCTCCAAGGCTGACGGAAATCCTATGCTCTCCGATCTCCGGTATATCCATTGACTCTATATTGCCGAAGAATCTGTCCAGTACTCTCTTTCCCAGATCCACATCCTGTATCCCCAGCGCAAATACCACAAACTCATCTCCGCCAAGCCTGATAAGGATATCGGATGTACGGAAGGTCTTTTGCATGGTCCTTGCCAGAGCCACCAGTACGGCATCACCTGCAGCGTGTCCGAAGTTATCATTCACGAATTTGAATTTATCCACGTCAAAGAGACAGAACATGCCGAACTTTTCATTTTTCATGCTCTCTTCTATCCGGTACTCCCCGCTTCTTCTGTTGCATATGGAGG
>CADCRB010000177.1 GCA_902803745.1 uncultured Lachnospiraceae bacterium | reverse complement strand
TGATCTATCTATGTTTTTTCGTATTATTTCATGTGTTTTTTCATTTGTATATGTGAGATAGCATGAAACCTGAGGTCTCTGCACATCAGCAGGATCTGTATCAAATGAGAAAGGAATAACAGGTGTATCTCCAAACTGCTCACTCATCTTGGAATAGTCAATTGAATTGCCATCCATTCTTGCAGGAGTTCCTGTTTTAAATCTCCTAAGCTCGATACCTGCTTTAATCAGAGAATCAGATAAATAGTTAGATGGTAAAAGACCATTAGGACCACTGTAAGTAATTGCTTCACCTGTAAGACATCTGCTCTTAAGATAAGTTCCGGTACAGATGATTACAGCTTTGGCTTCATAGATAATTCCGGAAAAGATCTTTACACCGGTTATTACTTTTGTGTATCCTTCTTTCTTAAGTTCCTCATCATCAGTATCTTCAAAAAGAAGTTCTGTAACTTCTGCCTGTTTGATGTAAAGATGCTCTTGCTCTTCCAAAACTTTTCTCATAGCTTTGGAGTATTCCATCTTATCAGCCTGACATCTGAGTGAATGTACAGCCGGACCCTTTGAAGTGTTCAGCATCTTGGACTGAAGGAAAGTCTTATCAATGTTCTTTCCCATCTCTCCGCCAAGAGCATCGATCTCTCTTACAAGGTGTCCTTTTGATGATCCACCGATATGTGGATTACATGGCATAAAAGCAATATTGTCAGCACTCATTGTAAACATAACAGTCTCAAGACCGAGTCTTGCACATGCAAGTGCTGCTTCACAACCGGCGTGACCGGCTCCGATAATTGCTACATCAATTTTCTCTCTTACTTCGATCATAAATTATTTACCCATACAGAATTTGGAGAAGATTTCTTCTGCCAGGTCGTCACCTATTTCTTCTCCTATTATTTCACCAAGATATACATAAGCGTTTGTCAGATCAACGGTATAAAAATCTTCCGAAAGATCTTTTTCAATACTATCTATTACAAGAGCCAGACTTTCAACAGTTTTTGAAAGGAGCTCCTTATGTCTTAAGTTAGTAATATAGATTTCCTGCTTGGGAGCGATCTCACCACCAAGGAAAAGCTCAGTAATGGCGCGCTTTAGCTCCTCTATACCCTCTCCATTCAATAATGAAGTGGTGATGACAGGAAAATCTAAAGATTCGCTTCCTGAAAACAGCACAGGAAGGATATCTTTTGATATTTTTATATCACCAGTCAGGTCGTTCTTATTAAGAATTACAATGGTTTTCTTATCCGCACAGAGACTGCTTATCTGCTTATCTTCTTCATCAATCTCAGATGTGGAATCAATTATATAAAGACAAAGATCAGCTTCTTCAACTTTTTCTTTTGCCTTATCAACTCCGATCTTTTCAATGAGATCTTCTGTGTCTCTGATTCCTGCAGTGTCTATAAGATTGAGAATTATATCATCAAGTCTTACTGTCTCTTCAATGACATCTCTTGTTGTTCCGGCAATATCGGTTACTATCGCCCTTTCATTTCCGGAGAGTGCATTTAAAAGAGATGACTTACCGGCGTTTGGTTTTCCAATGATAACAGTTTTTATTCCATCTTTTCTGATCTTACCTTCATCTGCTGTCTTTAAAAGTTTTCTTATTTTTTCTGACATTGCAGTCACTTTTTCTTTCAGCTTGTCAGAGTATCCGGTAAGATCGTAGCTCTCGGGATCATCAATTGCAGATTCAATATAGGCCATCTGATAGAGAATGTCTTCCCTTAGGGCCTTAACTTCTTTGTAGATACTTCCCTGAAGCTGTTTTCTGGAGCTGTCCAGGGCAAATTTGTTCTGTGCTCCGATGATGTCCATTACTGCTTCTGCTTTGGTAAGGTCAATCCTTCCGCTGAGGAAAGCTCTTTTTGTAAACTCACCGGGCTCGGCAAGTCTGCAACCCTTTGCCAGAAGCAAGGACAGAATCTCATTCATCACCAGCATTCCACCATGGGAATTGATCTCAATTACATCTTCCCTGGTATAACTGTGAGGTCCTTTCATAAAAGAGATCATGACTTCATCAACAATATCTCCCTGATCATTGCAGATGTATCCGTACTTTATGGTATTGGGTTTGTGGGTTAAAAGAGTGTGCTCCTTCTTTGGAGAAACATAAATCTTATCACAGATTGTAAGGGCCTCTTTTCCACTGACTCTTATAATACCAATTCCGGCATCGGACATGGCAGTTGCTATTGCGCAGATTGTATCATCATTAAAGTTGTTTAAAACACTGCTCATAATTTTTCCCTAAATAAAACCCCTCAAGACCAAGGCTTGAGGGGCAATCTAATCTTCATCCAAAGATTATTTCTTTAAAGTAACAACTACTCTTCTGAATGGCTCATCACCTTCACTGTGAGTTGTAACAAATCTGTCGTTCTGAAGAGCTGAGTGGATGATCCTTCTCTCATAAGGATTCATTGGCTCAAGAGCAACTGACTGTCTTGTTTTCTTAACCTTTATAGAAATATTCTTTGCAAGGTTCTCAAGAGTAGCCTTTCTTCTTTC
>CADCRB010000176.1 GCA_902803745.1 uncultured Lachnospiraceae bacterium | reverse complement strand
TGCATTTTCATTCTGCAAGAAAGAAAATCGAAGTCGTAGCGGGCTACGACAAGATTTTCTGACGCAGCAGATGGAAATGCAGGCAAGAGATTAGTTCAATTATGAGCGGGTCAGGACACTAGGTCACATCTTCTTCAATTCCGTCCAGGCAAGCGGTATAGACAGCATAAAAGCAAGCACATCCGCTATCGGCTGCGCTGTCTCCACTCCGCGAAGGCCGAAAAACTCAGGCAGTATGATGATAAGCGGTATAAAGAAAAGCCCGTTTCTGGCAGAGGATGTGACTGATGCCTTGAAGCCCTTGCCTGCGGACTGAAGCATCATATTGCTCATTACGATCCCTGCCATCAGCGGAAGTGACAGGCACTGAAATCTCAGGGCATCCGTTCCTACAGCTATCACATCCGGATCATCCCTGAACCAGCATATGATATGAGGGGCAAAGGCAAAGCAAACAGCTGCTCCAGCTGTAAGAAAAGCAGTGCCGTATTTTACACAGAAAAAATACCCCTCTCTTACTCTCTTATATAATCCTGCGCCGTAATTAAAAGAACATACAGGCTGATAGCCCTGGCCGAAACCGATGAGCGCAGACACCGTAAGCATCATAACCCTTGTCACAATAGACATGCCCGCTATCGCAGCATCCCCGCCGATAGCTCCTGCAGCGTGATTCAGTAAAAGAGTGGAAACAGCCGCCAGTCCCTGACGGAAAAGAGAAGGCGCGCCGCCATTTATTATCTCTACGATATAATGTATCCCTATCTTAATGTTTCCGACAGACATCCTTATATTCTCACCTCTTCTTGTCCCGAGAAGCAGTACGAAAAAGCTGATGATCTGACCGCTGACAGTGGCTATGGCAGCTCCGGAGACTCCCATCCTGAAACCCAGGATAAGAAGCGGATCAAGACCTATATTGACGATCGCGCCGCACATAAGTCCGGCCATGGCATACATTGCACTTCCCTGAAACCTGAGCTGATTGTTTATCACAAACTGCCCCATCATAAAGGGCGCTCCGATAAGTATGATCCTCATATAATCCGTGGTATCTTTTATCGTCGTATCCGAAGCTCCGAGAAGATAAGCTATCTGATCAGAAAAATACAGCCCCGCAGCCGCCACGATCACCCCAAGGATAATAGAGATGACGAAGCCGGTGGACGCCATCTCATCAGCTTCTTTTTTATTGCCCGAGCCAAGCATGCGCGAAAGAAAATTACCGGAACCATGTCCGCAGAAAAAACCAAGAGCCTGGATTATCGCCATCACGGAAAAAACAAGTCCCACAGCCGCAGTGGCCTGTGTAGATATCTTTCCGACAAAAAAAGTATCCGCTGTATTATATATACCGGTGACCAGCATGCTGATTATCGTCGGTATGGCGAGCCTGACGATAAGCTGCGGCACCGGAGTCTCAGTCAGCAGTTTCTTTCGATTCATTTCCTGATGATCTCCTCTAAAAAAAACAGTTTTATCTGTCTCAGTACTAACGGTATTCAGCGCCTTTTCAGCCAGTCCTCCGCAAAAGAATACAGCATCATGATATAGATTGGCAGAAAGATGAAAAGATCCGCTTTCCAGCCAGTGAAATATCCGTAACATGGTACGGTAAAGATAAGCGCAAAAAGGATACAATAGATATTCTTCTGATCCTCCGGCTTTTCCATAAGATACGTTACTAAAGGTATCGACATATACACGGAAACGTAACGGTAGCTGTACGGAACATAAAGTGCCATGACTCCCGCAGTGTACAATGCATATTTCCATTTCTGCTTCGTCCTGAAAAGAGAGATCAGGCAAAAGATAAGATACAGGTTTTCGGCAATCTTGAAATACTTTACGAAATATGCAGAATTTTCATACTGTCCTAACACATCGGATATGGAAAGAAGGAAATTCCTTATGTTAGTCCAGCTGCAGTAGCCCTGATTTTCAAAAAAGAATAAAACCTGAAGATAACGTATCAGGGCAGGTATGCCGCCCACGAAAGCAAAAGGCACAAAGAAAACTGTCAGCCCGTAGATCAAAAGCCTGACGCCTTCCTTCCATCTTTTTTCCTTAATGTAGATAAATCCTGCTATTGCCGGATATATCTTGAGTCCTGCGGCAAAGGCAATAAGGATGAGAGCCGCCTCACGGCATACGGGGCTGTCTTTATCCTTCAGATACAGTGCCGCCAGGACCATCACCGCTGTCAGGAAAGAAATGTTCCCCCGCTCTATAGCGCCTGACATAAAGGGAGCCGAGAGAATAAGTGCAACAACAAATAAAGTAGTACGCGTCGCGCCCTCTTCCGGCAGACACTTATCTATAAGCAGCTTAAAGACGAGCACAAGTATCAGGGTAAGCATGATATATGCAAGCAGATTAAATCCATAATCCCTTGCATCTCTCCAGCCGTTCACATCCCAGGGGACCGAAGGTGGATCTATGAGCACCAGCAGATAATACAGAATATAGGCAAAAGCCGGAAATGTGGCATCATAGGTATTAAAATAAAAATTAAGCCTGTCCGAAGCAAAGGCTATATGCCTGAAATGATCTGTAAAGGAGAAATCAAATTCATTCTCCATTACAAGCCATCTTGCAATATCTCCTTTTGTCGCAATAAGAAGGATAAAGAAAAGGCCTGTAAAAAAAAGGGAAATGATGATGAACAGATCGATCTTTCTAATCGCTTTTTTCATTATTCACACTTCGGCAGAGCAAGGGTCCCAGTTCGGGCGATCTCCACTATGGATATCTGATACAAAAGCCTTATCAGCATGGCGGTGCGGTCAGGCCTGTCACAGATCTGTATGATCATCTGGTTTTCAGACATATCAACTATCTCAGCCTTCATGGCATCGACTATCTCCATGATATCCTTGCGGTTCGATTTATTGTACTTTACCTTAATAAGCATAAGTTCCCTTGATACCGCATCATTCTCTTCATAAGTCTTGATCTTGATGACATCCAGCTTCTTATTAAGCTGCTTTTCTATCTGCTCGAGTGTCCTCTCATCACCGGATGAGACTATAGTCATGACGGAAACTTTAGGATCATCCGTCGTCCCGACTGCCAGCGAATCTATATTGAAGCCTCTTCTTGCAAATAGTCCCGAAACCTTGGCAAGCACACCTGCCCTGTTTTCAACTAAGACTGTATATATTTTCTTCATACCATCTGCCTCCTGCATCCTGTAAGACACTATCTGACCGTATCTGCCGGATCTACAATGACCTCCATCAGCGCCGCTCCGTCGCTTGAGAGAAAATCTCCTATCTTCTGATCGATATCGTCCATATTTTCAAGCCTGTAATAATATATGTCATATGCCTTTGCAAGCTCATCAAGCTTCGGATACGAGCCAAGGTGAACCATCTCATATCTGTCATTTAAGGTGTAATGCTGATACTCACGCACAAGTCCCAGATAATTATTGCGAAGGACAACGACCTTTATGTCGATCCCTTCCTCCTTCATGGTAGCAAACTCCATCATGGACATCTGAAAACCGCCGTCGCCGCAGACAGCCACGACCTGTCTTTTGCTGTCAGCCATCTTTGAGCCAATCGCGCAGGGGATGGCGTAGCCCATTGTGCCCATTCCGCCCGAGGTAAAGAATCTGCCGTGCTCCTTTACATTCACATTCCTGCATGACCAGATCTGATTCTGTCCGACATCTGCCACATATACTGATCCATCCGACATATTCTGTGACAAAAGACCGATAAAGATCGCAGGATTTACCGCCTTATCTGAGAATTTCAGCGGATTCGGAAGCTTCCTGTACTCCCTCAGATGGTCAAGCCAGGAGGATGTATCTATGGAGAACTCGATCTCTCTCATATCCTCAAAAATATGCTTTGCATCTCCGACTATCGGTATGGTAGGTCCCACATTCTTACCTATCTCCGCAGGATCCACATCCATATGGACCAGCACCTTATTATCAAGTACCGTATCTGGATTAGCCACTGCCCTGTCAGCCACGCGGGCGCCGACCATAATAAGAACGTCACATTCCTGCATGGCCTTGTTTGCAGCAAGATTTCCGTTATTTCCGACCATTCCGAAATTCAGTTCATGATCCGTGGGAAGCACCCCTATACCCATCATGGTATGGACTATCGGTATACGGTATTCTTCCACAAAGGATCGAAGCTCCTTCTTGGCCCCCGAAAGGAATATACCGCCTCCGGCGCAGATCAGAGGCCGCTTTGCTTTCCTAAGCTCGGAGACCGCCTTTTTTATCTGCTGAATATGGCCCTTTACTGTCGGCTTATAGGTGCGAAGGTTTACTTCCTCCGGATATTCAAAGTTTTTAATCTCGGCCCTCTGCACATCAATCGGCACATCTATAAGGACCGGGCCTCTCCTGCCGGAATTGGCAATATAAAATGCCTCTTTGAATACACGCGGGATGTCATTAACATCTTTTACAAGATAGCTGTACTTGACTATACTCTCGACAGCACCGGTGACATCTGCCTCCTGAAAACCGTCAGAGCCTATAAGGTCAGAGTCCACCTGCCCGGATATACATACCAGAGGTATCGAATCCGCATAGGCAGTCGCTATGCCTGTGATCAGATTAAGCGCCCCGGGACCTGAGGTTACGACACATACACCGACCTTTCCCAGCGTCCTTGCATATCCGGATGCCATATGGCCTGCATTCTGCTCAGTCCGTACAAGCACCTGACGTATATCCGTATTTCCCAGGCTGTCAAAAAAATGAGTGATAGCTACCCCGGGATAACCATATACCACTTCCACCTGTTCCATCTCCAGGCATTTTGCCATTGCTTCCGATCCGGTCATATCTTCTCCTCCATAAACGCTATTTTATTCACTGCTCAAGCAGTCTCTTTGCCACCTTCACGGCTTCAGATGCATCTGCGGAATAACCGTCTGCACCTATCTCCTGCTTATATTCCTCTGTGACAACTGCCCCGCCTATCATAAATTTCCCTTTATAACCCTGTGCTTTTCCATATGCCACCACATTCTTCATTTCATTCATTGTAGTGGTCATCAGAGCCGACAGTCCTATGATGGACGCTTTTTCGTCCATGGCTGTCTTTATTATCGTCTCCTTCGGAACGTTCTTCCCGAGATCTATAACTCTGAATCCGTAGTTTTTAAGCATCAGCACCACAAGATTTTTGCCTATATCGTGTATGTCGCCCTCCACTGTAGCAACGACTATCACAGGCGCATCATCACCGGCGCCGCCCGATGACAGATATGGTTCGAGCACCTTAATGGAAAGCTCCATGGTCTCTGCAGATCCGATCAGCTGCGGCAGAAAATATTTACCCTTGTCAAAAAGCTCTCCCACATCATTGATCGCAGGAATAAGAGCATTATCGAGTATCTCCTTAGCTGCCCTGCCGGATGAAAGAGCTGCCGATGTCATCTCCTGTATTTTACTCTTGCGTCCTTTTAATACCGCATTTCGAAGGAGCGATATATCATCTTCCGCCTCCCCGTTACCGGGACCGGGGGCTTGTTTTGATCCCTGCGGCTTTAATGATGCCGGAGCCCCTTTAGCCTTTAACTCAGCCACAGCCGCCAGCTCTTCCGCATGCTCGTTCATATAGTCTATGTATCTGACATCTGCTTCCGGATGAGCCATAAGAAGATCCGAAGAAAGAACCATCCTTATCATAGCGTCCTGATTAGGATTTAATATAGCCGATGTAAGATGTGAGCGGACCGCCATCGCAAGGAAGGCCATATTGACATTTATCCTCTCGGGGAGTCCGAAGGAAATATTGGATAATCCGCAGGTAGTGGCAAGTCCCAGAGAATGACAGTATTCGATGGTATCAAGCGTGTCTATGGCGGCTCGCGGTATGGCTCCTACAGTACCCACCAGGCCGTCAACTATGATGTCTTCCTTAGTAAATCCCATTGTGAAGGCCTTTTCCAATACTATATCTATATTCTTCTTTTTCTCATCAAGATCCTTGGGAAGTCCTCCGTCCCCTATGGGTAAAAGAATGAACATAGCTCCGTACTTCTTTGCGATACTTAACATCCTGTCCGTACGGTCAGACTCTGCTGATATCGAATTGATAAGAGCCCTTCCGGGATAATGCCTGAGTGCTGCCTCCATAACCTCAGGGTAGCTTGTATCGATACAAAGGGGAAGCGACGATACCTGAGTCACGATATCAATAGCTCTCAGCATCATGTCCTTCTCATCTATACCGCTCATACCCATATTGACATCAAGGATATCAGCGCCCTTTTCTTCCTGCTCCTCGGCAAAGGCTGTAACCATATCAAAGGATCCCTCGCGAAGCTCCGCCTGAAGCTTTTTCTTTCCCGTGGGATTTATCCTCTCACCTATGATGAGAAATCTGCCGTCAAGATCAAACATCAGATGTGATCTTTCGGATGACAGCATGCGTTTTCTGTTCGCCTGCTCCCGATTTACCTCATCTCGGGGGATGGCTTTGATATAATCAGGATCCGTACCGCAGCAGCCTCCGACTATGGATGCTCCGGCCTCTATTATTTCCTTTAACCCTCTTCCGAAGCCTTCCGGATCAAGATCATAGACCGTCCTGCCCTCCTCGTTGAGGGATGGAAGTCCCGCATTAGGTTTGCATATGACGGGTATCTCAGCTATTTCGGAAATACTTTTTATCAAAGGAACCATTTTATCCGGTCCCGTAGAGCAGTTTGCTCCAAAAGCATCCACTCCCAGAGACTGGAGCGTGATGACCGCCGTCACAGGATCAGTGCCGTACAGAGTCCTTCCGTCTGCTTCAAAGGTAAGAGTAGCCATTATCGGCAGATCACATACCTCCCTGCAGGCAATGACAGCTGCTCTTGTCTCCTGAAGGCTGGTCATTGTCTCTACCACAATAAGGTCAGCACCACCC
>CADCRB010000175.1 GCA_902803745.1 uncultured Lachnospiraceae bacterium | reverse complement strand
ATGACTGTTGCTCTTTCTTTAAAAATGACTTTATGTTACTTCTTCTCAAATATCCTTAACTTTGCGCTGTGCGCTCTCGGATTACTCTCGAGCTCCTTATCTCCTGCTGTAACAGCCTTCCTGTTAACGCATATTCCCCGGCTCTTCTTTCCACATACACATACCGGAAAATCCGGGGGACAGGTGCATGGGTTTTCATTTCTTCTGAAGCATTCCTTCACTATCCTGTCTTCAAGGCTATGAAAGGTTATGACGGATAATCTCCCCTTTGGTGCAAGAAGATCTATCATGATATCCAGACTTTCGCTAAGCGCATCCAGTTCGTGATTCACTTCTATCCTGAGAGCCTGAAACGTCCTCATAGCCGGATTACCTCCGGTCCTCTTCGCCTTCGCCGGAACTGAAGAAGATATCACCTCCGAAAGACCGAGTGTCGTTTCTATCCTTCCTGCTTTGCGGGCCTTTACAATTCCTTTTGCGATCGGTCCGGCATATCTTTCCTCGCCATATCTTCTTATTATACTGTAAAGTTCGCTTTCTTCATAGTTATTTATTATGTCGGCAGCTGTAATCGAAGACGACCTGTCCATTCTCATATCCAGAGGGCCGTCCTTCATATAAGAAAATCCCCTGCCTGCATCATCCAATTGGTGTGAAGAAACGCCGATATCCAGAATGATCCCGTTCACCTCCCTGATCCCGAGATCATTCAGGATTAGCTTTATGTTCCGGTAATTGTCCCGGATGATAGTGACCCTGTCACCATAGTTTCTTAATCTGTCTGAGGCTGCCCTGACAGCCTCCTCATCCTGATCGACTGCTATCAGCCTTCCTCTGTCCGAAAGCCTTTCGGCTATCAGCTTTGAATGTCCTCCTCCGCCTGCGGTCCCGTCTACATATATGCCATCCGGAACTATCGCAAGGGATCCTATGGTCTCCTCCGGAAGAACCGGGGTATGATCATATCCGGTCATAGTGACAGGCCGAGCTCTTCAAGCTTAAGTGCCACATTATCTACATCCATGCTCTCTTCGGATGCTTCGTACCTGTCTTTGCTCCATATCTCTATGTGGTTGCCGACACCTACAAGGACCACATCTTTTACCAGATCTGCATGCTCTCTTAACGGGCCGGAGATAAGTATCCTTGCCTGCTTGTCAAGCTCTCCTTCCTGAGCCGATCCCAGAAAGAATCTTGAAATGGTCCTGCTTTCTTTATTGGAGAGGGGGAGAGCGCGGATCTTTTCCTGAAGTATATTGAAGTCCTCTTCTGCATAAACAAACAGACAGTCATCAAATCCCTTCGTGACATAGAAGCGCTCTCCCAGGTTATCACGATATTTGGCCGGGACAATAAGCCGTCCCTTCGCATCTATTGTATGGTTGTACTCGCCAATGAACATTTCCGGAAATTCACCACTTTTAACCACTTATATGGTTTTCTCAACCACTTTTTACCACTTATGCGATTATAATATACCCTTTTTCCGTGATATGCAAGCATTAATTTTAAAAAGTGCACAAAAAAACACGCCATGACAAGCGTGCTCTTTGTGCAATATTACTATATTTTGTATCTGTCCGTTCAGGATGCGCTATATGTTGTGTTCTGTATGTTTTTTCATCCTTATCCTTACGATCAGATCTGTTCCCAAACCGATCACTGTCATCAAAGCCGCCAGCACCATAGATACCGGGACTGTGGTACCTCTGATATAGAGCTGGTCAGTTCTTATTGATTCTATCCAGAATCTTCCTATCCCATAGCCTGCTATATATAGCAGCATGACTTCTCCGGAAAACTTCTTGTGCTTTCTGTACAGGAACAGCAATATCAGCAGGGCCAGATTCCACAGCGATTCATACAGGAAGGTCGGATGCACCTGAATGAAATTCTCCCCTTCTCCTATGGTAGCAGCAAGAGAGGCTACGATATCACGCTCCCTTACAGCCGCGATCGGAAGCCTCATGGCCAGAATATTGTCGGTATAGCCTCCAAAGACCTCGCGGTTAAAAAAATTGCCCCAGCGTCCCAGCGACTGTCCGACGAGAAACCCCAGCGCAATGGAATCCCAGAGCTCAAGGAAGCCGACCTTCTTTACCTTGCAATATATGAATACAGAGATCAGCGCGCCAAGGACTCCGCCATATATAGCGAGTCCGCCCTGTCTTATATACAGGATCTGTATAGGATCATTTTTGTAGAAATCCCATGCGAATATCACATAGTAGATCCTCGCTCCGATTATGCCGCAGGGAATGCCGATAAAAGCGGCATCCCATATCGGATCCTCCGAAAGGCCTCTGGATCTCCTGTCATACACAGCTATGGCAACGCCGAGCATCATGCCTATTGCTATGATCACGCCATAGAGCGCAATGGTAAAACCAAAAACCGTGAAATTCTTCGGAACGTTATGAAGATATATATTTAAATTCGGGAATGAAATATCATTTATATCCATGGCTCATTTATTGATCGCGGATCACCTGAGACTGTCAGACATTCCGGTCTATACATTAAATTTGAAGAGCACCACGTCTCCGTCTTTTACTATATAATCCTTGCCTTCCTGTCCGACAAGACCTTTTTCTTTAGCCGCATTCATTGAACCGCATTCTATAAGCGTGTCATAGGGAACGACCTCTGCTTTGATGAAGCCCCGCTCAAAGTCGGTATGGATCTTGCCCGCTGCCTGCGGAGCCTTTGTTCCTTTCTTTATCGTCCAGGCCCTTGATTCATCTTCACCGCAGGTAAGGAATGAAATAAGCCCGAGCAGATCATAGCTGGCCTTTATGAGCTTATCAAGTCCGGACTCCTTAAGGCCGAGATCCTCGAGAAATACCGCCTTATCTTCATCATCAAGCTCTGATATCTCCTCTTCTATCTTGGCACAGATCACATATGTTCCTGAGCCCTCTTCCTTAGCAAACTCTCTCACCTTGGATACATATTCATTTGAAGCGCCGTCATCAGCGAGATCCTCTTCGCTGACATTTGCCGCATATATGACGGGCTTTGCAGTGAGCAGGCTGTAGCCCCGCATCAGAGCTTCCTCTTCCTCATCATCAATATCAAGGGTCGCCGCCCTCTGTCCCGCTTCGAGCACGGATTTCAGTCTCTCAAGCAGAGCTGCCTCCTTCTGATACTCTTTCTGTGACTTGGCTACCTTGCCTACCTTTCCGAGTCTTCTCTCCACCACCTCGAGATCTGCCATCTCGAGCTCCACGTTTATCGTGTCTATATCGCGTATGGGATCTACCGAGCCGTCCACATGCACCACATTCGGATCCTCGAAGCACCTAACAACATGAACTATGGCATCCGTCTCTCTGATATTCGCAAGGAATTGATTACCGAGGCCTTCTCCTTTCGATGCGCCTTTTACCAGTCCGGCTATGTCAACAAATTCTATGACGGCATGAGTGACTTTTTTCGAGGAATAGATCTCTCCGAGTTTATCCACTCTCGCATCCGGCACCGGCACCACGCCCACATTGGGATCTATGGTACAGAACGGGAAATTTGCTGCCTCAGCTCCCGCTTTGGTTATTGAGTTAAACAACGTACTCTTGCCTACGTTTGGCAGGCCTACGATTCCTAGTTTCATTTTTATATCATCTCCTTCGATTTTTGTTGATTTTACGGGGTTTTTGAAATTCTACAGAATTGGTTTACGCCCTTTCTACGCCCTTTTCATGAATCGGTTTACGCCCTTTTAGGCAAGGGCGTAAACCATATTTTCATCTGTTAGGCGCTAACTTCTGACGTTTTACCTTCGAATTTTCTTACAGCTTCACGTTTAGTCTCTTCCGATACGCCCACATATGTGTCCATCGTTGTCGAAAGAAGCTTGTGTCCCAACAGCTTCTGTAAAACGGCTGTGTGCAGATGCATACAGTCGTTTATCACAGACAATTTGCTGAGCGTTGAAGTGCTTAAAAATGCGTTTCACCGCCGAATAAATCAACATTCCCGCGCCCGCCGATGGTCAATATAGAACGTCAGGATCAATTAACCCGCCGGGTCCCAGATCATAATATTCCATCGGCTCAGAGATTTCAAGCTCCCGGATTGCCGTTTCCAGGAGGCCTCTTACGGCCTGCTCCTGCCCTTCCGGATATTTCGTTTCAAAGATGATCAGATCATCCCCCGCCTGCTTACAGCTGAAGAGCATCGAATAGCGGTCCCCATCATCGTCATAGGTGATAAGGACACTGGGCAGGGCATCATCTCCATCCTCAAGCGGGAACCGGAAGAACTCGTCCTCTCCCGTGATGCAGCCCTCGTAGGACTCCCTCGCCTTGACGGGGATATACTCCTTAACAAAATCCTCCGCGTCCATGCCGGGGTCTTCATAGCGGCAGATATTGATACACGGTAACGAGTACTTCTCCTTAGGATAGATCTGAAGAGAATCCCCTTCCTCTTCCACCCAGCCATAACATTTGGTCGAAAAGCCTGCCTCATCGGCGTGGTACTCCCGGTAAATGTAGAGTTCGGGAAAATCCTTCCAGTCCACCTCATATTCGGCTCCTTTCCAGTGGAAATTCTTCTGAAAGAATAAAAATGTGGTAATAGAGCCGTCCTCCATTTCAAAACGATACTGAAAATCGGAATCCGCTGACTTCTGACCGGATCCGGCTTCCGGTCCGATGGGGAGTGTACGAAGACTCTCGGCGATGGAGGAAATGATGTCAGGGTCGGTATATTCCATGTGAGTGCCCCCGCCCTTGGTAAAAACTGCGTAGGTCAGCTTCGCCGGAGTCTCATTCTGAATACGGTCAAACCAGGCCGTCAGGTCTTCGCTGTCACAGAATTCGGAAAGGGGGACATATTCGCTTTCGTTCTCAGCTCCGGTTGTTCCACCAGAAGGGATCTCAGCTTCGGTTGTTCCACCAGAAGGGGTCTCCGTACAGGCCGTCAGAGAAAGAGAAAGGCCCAGAATCAGAAGGGCAGCTGCAGCATTTTTTTTCATTCTCTAATCCTCCATAATTCGGAATGAAAGAATCAACAGGATATAGATAATAAGTATCGGCTGATACTTTATATATTCGCGGCACACATCCGGCGCGAAGATGAACGGGTTTATATTTATAATTATATGTTGCCTGATCAGAATTGAAAAGTGAATTATTAACATTGATAGCGTAGATCAAATCAACATCTTGTGGTGGCTCAAATCCGCCGAATGGTGTATATTTTAAAGAAAGTATAAAGAGGAGGTGAGCGAATGAACGGTGTAACATCAAGCGTAGTCGCGAATAAGATAAACCAGTTTGTAGATCCTTCAAGACGTATGACCAAACCTCTTACAGAAGTAAAGCCCCAGAAAGAGGAACCCCGGACCTTCCAGGATTCCTTCAGGGAAGCCCTTGGTCATCCCGAAGGAAAAGGCTTCTTTGTGGATGCCGCCTTATAACAAAAATTCAAAAAGTGTAAGCTATAGTTTTCAGGCTGCCGATATCCGGCAGCCTGTTATTTTCAGATCAAAATCGTAGGTTGTCAAGCCGGCTCTATCCCGAATGTCTGTCCCAATGCCGAGAAGCTGATGCTTCCGTCAGCACCTACAAGGTTTGCCAGGTTCGCTCCTGCCGGAATGACTATCTGATATAGCACTCCATTTATCATGAATGTGAATGTCACGTCTATATCATTCCTTGAAAGAAGCTGGGCTACAACTGATGCTGAGAGCCCTGCGCCTGTCAGTCCTGAAAGAGTAACCGAACCGCCGGCAGGAGCTGCGCTGATAAGTGATACCGCCTCGCTGTCAGAAAGAACGACTGTCCCTGCTGCCACGCTTGGTATGACCGGCACAACTGCCTGGTCGTTGTTGTGATCATTGTCGTCATCGTCTCTCTTTGGGCTATCGACCTATAAACAAGATACAGACGACAAAGGAGGCTGCCATGAGACCAACTTACCATGACAAACCCTGTAGCGATCATTTAGGGAATATTTTTGGAAATATCAAATCCATGTGTGCATACTGGCATATCAGATATGCCACATACTCCAGACGGGTGAATGTCTATAACATGTCTGTAGAGGAGGCTCT
>CADCRB010000174.1 GCA_902803745.1 uncultured Lachnospiraceae bacterium | reverse complement strand
TTCATCAGAAAATCAATAATCGTATTGGACCAGGTCTCGCTGAAAGCGAGAGCGTGCTCTGCGGAACGCGGAGTTCTTGCGCGAAAATCCGATTTCTCGCGCAAGAAGTCATAATTTTTATAATATTTTAAGGAGGAAATGAAATATGCTAGTAGTTACCACGGAAACGATCAATGGAAAGAACCTTGAGATGCTGGGAACAGTGAAGGGAAGTACTATCCAGACTGTGAATGCCCTGAAGGACATAGGCTCCGGGCTCAAGACACTCGTAGGGGGAGAGCTCGGGAATTATAATGAGATGATGGCAAAGGCACGCACTATAGCTACGGACAGAATGATCCAGGAAGCTGAAGGAATGGGAGCTGATGCTGTAGTCTGCCTGAGGTATTCTACCTCATCCATAATGCAGAGCGCTGCTGAAGTCATGGCATACGGCACAGCCGTCAAATTTGTCTGAACGCGGGGGCGTCAGGGGTGTCAGAAGTTATGACCCCTGACGCCATTGTGATACTAATATGACATTAATGTAAAAACTGTTTTGGTAGATTATTAATTCCCTACCCTTTTACGTAGATGTTGTATTATTACAGAATGGCGTTCTGACAAGGTTGAAGAAGTATTTTTCGAAAAAAAACGCATTAAATCTTCAGCGCTCATAATGCTCATTTTATTATCCGCTTTTTACGGAGTAAAGCCCGCGTGGGCTTCTGACCGTCTTGCGGATTTTTCTGTCCTTGTTCGTGATCTTGACGCGGAGGCGGAAAAGCCTTCCCAGAGTACGCCTGCACAACACACCACAAATCAGGGCACAGTCCGGCAAAATCCATCTCTGCAGAAATCCCAAAATACAGCTGATCCCGGTATCTCCGATCAGAGCAGGACAGATCGGAGTGCAGCCGGTCAGTCTAAAGCCGCCCAGAGCGCATCAAGCCAGAGTCAGGCCGCACAGGCAGCAGTTAATAACAAAGTAACGACTAATAGCCAGCCAGCAGCTTATAATGGAACAACAGCTAACAGTAAGCAGGCAGCTGATAACAAAACGGAAGTAAATAACAGGACTGCATCAAATTACAGAACTTCAGCTGCCGGCAGGACAGTAAAGGCTGTTACGACAAAGAATCTCATTTCCATATCGGAGCTTCTTCTTACCGCCGGGGCAGAAAGCTGCATGGATGGAAGAGCTAAAGCTGAAGATCCGGTCAATTTTGGCCGCCAGACTGCCCAGGTGTATCTGATCAAGTAGATCCTGGACCCTGCATTATCCAAACGCTGCATCGTCCCCCGTCCGGGGAAACTTAGCGAGTACAAAACACTCGCAAAGTGCTTTTATTATATGGTATAACAAAACCAGCCCTTTGGCTGGTTTTGAGCGCCTGCTAAAGAAAAAAACGAAACTATGCGCCTGCCCGTGTATATGGTATAATCTCTTTTTATGGAAGATCGCAGTATAAAGGAAAAGAACTGTAAGGAGATACAGGCGCTTATTCCCCGTTATCTTTCCGGTACACTGACCCTTCATGAAGCAAGGTATTTTACAAAGCATCTTAAAAGATGCAGGGACTGCAGGGAGGAGATAGAGATAAGCTATCTTCTGGATAAGGGACTGGAAAGAGTAGAGAACGGTGAGAGCGTGGATCTTCATGCGGATCTTGAGGAGATGCTGAACGGCACGGAGGAGGCCATCACCCACCTGCTTCAGTATCGAACCGCCGTATATCTTATTGAGTTTACAGCGGTTTTTGTTCTTATTGCCTGCGTTCTGATACTATATCTTTTCTGAGAACGGATAATAAATGAAAGAGAAAATTCTGCTGATAGACGGACACAGTATGCTGAACAGGGGCTTCTACGGGCTGCCCCTTCTTACAAACAGCCGCGGTGTCCATACTAACGCCGTGCTTGGCTTTTTGAATATAATGCTGAAGGTCATATCCGAGGAGGAGCCTGACTATATCACTGTGGCGTTTGATGAGCATGCCCCCACCTTCAGACACGAGATGTATGCGGCATATAAGGGTACGAGACATGCCATGCCGGAGGAGCTTAAGGAGCAGGTTCCCATAATAAAGGAAGTTCTCCGTACAATGAATATAAATATTGTATCAAAGACTTCCCTGGAGGCTGATGATATCATCGGTACCATAAGCCGGATAGCTATGAAGGATGGGAAAGATGCGGTGATCCTTTCCGGAGACAGGGATCTCCTGCAGCTTGCGACAAAGGATACCGTGAAGATAAGACTTCCTCATACATCCAAGGGTGAGACTACCGTGGATATCCTGTATGCGGCTGATGTAGAGGCAAAGTACGGAGTGACACCCGAAGGGATAATAGAGCTTAAGGCGCTAATGGGCGATTCCTCGGACAACATACCCGGCGTGCCGAAGATCGGTGAAAAGACCGGGGTAGCTCTCATACAGCAGTACGGAAATATCGAGAATCTAAAAGAGCATATCTTTGAAATAACCAAGAAATCCATAAAGGAAACCCTTGAGAATAATTTCGATCTGGCAGTACTCTCTAAAAAGCTTGCAACAATAAATACAGCGGCTGATATAGATTTTGCATGGGATAACGCAAAAAGGGGAGAGCTCTTTACGAAAGAAGCTTATGCAAAGTTTTCCGAGCTTGAATTAAAGAGCCTTATGAAATATTTCGACGAAGATACGGTATCTGCCGGTTCTCCCGTGAAGACGGAATTCAGTGAAGTGACGGATCTCGGTGAGGCCGAGGAGATATTTGCAAAGCTTAAAAAGACGGATGCCGCGGGACTGTCATTTGATGAAAGCGGAGTTTATCTTGCATGTCCTGACAAAGCATATCATATCGTATCCGGGGGATTCATCGCTCCTATGTATCTTAAGGCACATCTGGAGAGCGTGATCAATGAGGGACAGGGTTATTATTATACCTTGGATATTAAGAGCCAGCTTTCCGTAATGGAGATCTCATACGGTGAAAGACTGCGTGATGTCCTTCTTATCGATTATCTGAATAACCCTCTTATAGATGATTACGGCGTGCCGGAAGACAGCGCCGAAAAGGCGGCGAAAGCCCTGGAAAAGGGGCCTTCCGGATATGAGAAGCTTGCAGCCTCAGGCATGGAAAAGCTTTTCTCTGAAGTAGAGATGCCGCTCGCCGGGGTACTGCATGATATGGAAAAGGAGGGCATAAGGGCGTCCAGAGAGGCTCTGACAGCCATATCAAAGGAGCTTGATAAGGATATCAGGCTGCTTGAGCAGGAAATATACAAGGATGCAGGAGAGGAGTTTAATATAAACTCACCTAAGCAGCTCGGCGTCATACTGTTTGAGAAGCTTGGGCTTCCCGGAGGAAAAAAGACAAAGACCGGCTATTCCACTGCTGCGGATGTGCTGGACAAGCTGGCTGAGGATCAGCCCATAGTCCACAGGATACTGGAATACAGGAGTGTATATAAGCTTAAGAATACATATACGGATGCACTGGCAGACTATATTGATGAGGGCGGAAGGATACACTCTACCTTCAATCAGACAGTTACAGCTACGGGAAGGCTTTCTTCGGCAGATCCGAACCTTCAGAATATCCCGATCAGGACTGAGCGCGGGAGGGAGCTCAGGAAGGTATTCATCCCGCGTGAGGGCTATTCCTTCACGGATGCTGATTATTCACAGATAGAGCTTAGGATCCTGGCTGCGCTCTCCGGAGATGAAAAGCTTATAGAGGCTTTCAGGTCAGGTCAGGACATACATGCGAGCACGGCATCGCACGTATTTCATGTGGAGTATGATGAGGTGACACCTCAGATGCGGAGGAATGCCAAAGCCGTAAATTTCGGTATAGTATACGGCATCAGCTCCTTCGGACTCTCTGAGAACCTTTCTATCTCAAGACAGGAAGCCAAGGAGTATATAGACCAGTATTTTATGACCTTCCCGGGAGTAAAGAGCTATCTCGACGGACTGGTGGCATCTGCAAAGGAGAGCGGGGCGGCAGTGACTTACTTCGGGAGGAGAAGGCCCATACCCGAGCTTCGGGATTCGAACTTCATGAGACGACAGTTCGGAGAGAGAGTAGCCATGAATATGCCGGTACAGGGTACAGCGGCTGATATAATGAAGATAGCCATGGTGAGAGTACATGATATGCTAAATAGCCGTGGCCTCAGCTCCAGACTTATACTTCAGATACATGATGAGCTTTTGATCGAGACAGCCCCGGGAGAGGAAGAGGCTGTGCAGGAGATCCTGAGGGAAGGAATGATGGGAGCTGTGGAGCTTAAGGTGCCACTCGAAGTCGATGTGAATACCGGTAAGGATTTTTATGAAGCTCACTGAGTATCAGCTTACGGGGATGACTTATACCGGATCAAAAAAGAAAACGAGATGCATAGGCATAACCGGCGGCGTGGGGAGCGGCAAATCCTCCGTGCTGGAGTATCTTAGGAAGGCGACGGGATGCCGTGTCTTTTGCTCAGATGAGGAAGCAAAAAAGCTATATATCCCCGGAAGCGCGGTCTTTGACAGGATAATAAAAGAGGCCGGCAGGGATGTCCTTAATGAAGACGGAAATATAGATAAAGAAAGATTTGCTGCTAAGCTTTTCGGTGATTCCTCGTTGAGGAAGAGGATCAATGCCATAGTCCACCCTGCGGTAGAAGAGATGATCTTTGATGATATGGCATTGGAAAGGGCAGCGGGTAAAAGAGATTATTTCTTCGTGGAGGCAGCGCTTCTCATTGAGTGCGGTTATGAAGCATATCTTGACGAGCTTTGGTATGTATATGCTTCGGAGGATACCAGGAGGCAGCGGCTAAAGGAAAGCCGGGGATACAGTGACGAAAAGATACAGGATATCTTTGATTCGCAGCTGTCCGATAAAGAGTACAGGAAGCATTGCCAAAGGATAATAGACAACGACGGGAGCCCTGAGGAGATGAGGCGCTCTGTTGACAATATCATAAAAGAGGAAATGTATAACAAATGAAGTATCTGATAATCGGCGCGGGACCTTCGGGACTTGCATTTGCAAATTGTCTTTATGATAAGGGGGAGAGAGATTTCCGCGTTATTGAGCTGGAGGAGGAGGCAGGAGGACTTGCCAGATCCAGGGATGTGGACGGCACTCCGCTTGATATAGGCGGCGGCCACTTTATGGATGTGAGACGTCCGAGAGTAAATGAATTCCTGTTCCGTTTCATGGGGGAGGACGAGCTAAACTCCTTTGACAGAGTCACAAAGATAAGGACTGCCGGAGTAAGGATAGACTATCCTTACGAAGCCAATATCTGGCAGCTCCCCATAGACGAGGAGGTGGAGCATTTAAAGTCCATAGCCTCTGCCGGATGCAATACCGGACAGAGTGAGCCGGTAAATTTCCGTGACTGGATAATATGGAAGCTCGGCAGAAAGATCGCTGAGGAGTATATGTTTCCCTATAATGAAAAGCTCTTCTCTGTGGATCTTAATTCCCTGGGCACCTATTGGATGAATAAGCTCCCGGATGTATCCTTTGAGGATACCCTGAGGTCGTGTCTTATGAAGCAGCCCTACGGTTCTCTTCCGGGCCATGCCAGATTTTATTATCCTAAAAAATATGGATCGGGTGAGCTGTGGTTAAGACTTGCAGAGAGGATAAAGGAAAATATTGATTATAATGTGCCGGCGAAGATACTTGACCTGGAAAAAGGAGAGATAAACGGCGGAGATTATAAGGCTGATATCATTATTAATACAGCTCCCTGGACCTCGTTTGAGGAGATAAGAGGGGCATCGGACGGATTTATCGAAGCCGTCAGCGGTCTTTGCCATTCTTCCATAGTAGTGAAGTATCTTCCCGATGTGGAGGATGAGGCCGTGAACTGGGAATATGTGCCGGATCCTTCTGTGGACTATCACAGGATCCTGTACAGAAATACCTTCGCAGAGGGATCAAAGGGATCATGGGCTGAGATCAATCTTAAGAGATATGAGGCCAAGGCCGGGGATGTGGCTTTTATTTCAGATTATGCCTATCCCTTAAATACGGTGGGAAAGCCGGAAAAGAAAGACCTCATCCTTAAGGAGGCCGCGGCTCATAATATTTACGGTCTCGGACGCTGGGGAGAATGGGAGCACTATAATTCGGATCTTGTGGTAGAATTGGCTATGAAACTTGCGGACAAACTGGGGAGCAGATAAAGATGGCTGAAAAGAAATCGGCAGACAGCAAAAAAGCTGCAGACAATAAAAAATATCCGGGACAGCTGGTCTACGGTCTCGACATAGGTACGAGATCCATAGTCGGTACTGTCGGGTATATGTATAATAAAACCTTTCATGTGGTCGCAATAGAGAGCAAGCCGCATGAGACAAGGGCTATGCAGGACGGACAGATTCATGACATAGCGGCGGTAGCTGAGTCCATTACAGAGGTGACCAGCCGGCTTCAGATAAAGATAGGAAGACCGCTCCATGACGTTTGCATAGCGGCTGCCGGAAGAGTGCTCCGTACCATTACCGTGCATGTTGAGCAGGAGCTTGGAGATACCAGGGATGTCACGAATGAGGATATATATTCACTGGAGCTGCTCGGTGCTCAGAGAGCATATGAAAAATTCATCGGGGAAAGCACTCTCAATATTAAATTCTACTGTGTAGGCTATACTGTCCAGAAATATTATCTGGACAAATATCCCATGACTGATCTGCTTGCCCACAAAGGCACGATGATAGGCGCCGATGTTATTGCCACCTTCCTTCCTGATGAGGTGGTGGACGGACTGTACAAGGCTGTGCAGATGTCGGGGCTGCATGTGGCCAATCTCACCCTGGAGCCTATAGCGGCAATGGAGGTTGCGATCCCCCAGAGCTTCCGCATGCTTAATCTGGCTCTTGTAGATGTGGGAGCAGGCACCAGTGATATCTCCATTACCAGAGACGAGTCGATCATTGCATACGGCATGATACCAAGCGCCGGGGATGAGTTTACCGAGACTGTGGCAAAGCATTATCTGACGGATTTTGCCCAGGCTGAGCATATCAAGTTTGAGGCGGCAAAAGGTGCGGATATCACATATACAGATGTTATGGGCCTTGAACGCAAGACTACACCCGAGGAGGTAAAGGAAGTCACCGCTGAGACTGTAAAGATCATCACCCGTGAGACATCTGATCAGATAAAGAAGCTAAACGGAGGCAAACCTGTATCCGCCATTTTCGTAGTCGGAGGAGGAGGAAGGCTTCCGGGATACACCGAGAGCCTTGCCCTCGAGATGGGGATCGATCCTACCAGAGTTGCGGTCAGGGGAGAAGACGTGTTGAAGAATATTGACTTCAAGGACAAGTCGCTTCCGAGTGATTCGCTTTTGGTGACGCCTATAGGTATCTGTCTTAATTTCTTCAGACAGAAGAATAATTTCATTTTTGTATCCTTCAACGGGGTGCAGTATAAGCTGTATGACAATGACAAGCTTAAGGTCATGGATGCTGCAGTGCAGGCAGGATATGCCAATGCCGATCTATTCCCAAAGAGGGGAGCTGAGATAGGCTATACCATAAACGGTGAAAAGAGAGTCGCACGCGGTGAGACCGGAGAAGGCGCCGTGATAAAGCTTAACGGTGATGAAGCATCACTTAATTCTCCGATAAAGGCCGGTGACCTGATAGAGGTTTCACCCTCGACCGCAGGAGCTCCGGCTCATCTTACCATAAGCGAGCTGCCTGAATTTACTGATTCGCTCAGTGTGATATTTAACGGAAGCGAAGTACAGATACCCAAGTATGCGGAAGTGAACGGGAAGCTTCAGAGCGGATTTTATGAAGTGGCTGACGGTGACGAGATCGTCATGAGAAATTATGTGACTGTAGAGCAGCTGCTTGGCTTCCTTGATGTCAAAGCAGAAAAAGACAGTGATATAATGATAAACCATACTCCTGCGGAGGCTGACACAAAGGTGTATGAAAACTTTACTGTAGAGCTTTTGATAGATGACAGTCCGCATTTGGAAGAAGTAACTGAAGAGGAAGAGCCGGAAGAAACTGCTCCTGCAAAGGATGCCGGTCAAAAGGATACAGAAGCCGGACAGACTCAGGCAGCTCAGGTATCCTCAGTAACCCCGCAGACTCCGGCCGGCGAAAAGCCGCAGACAGCATCAGCTGCTGCAGCACCCGCGCCTTCAGCCCCTGTGGAGCAGAAAAAGTCTGATAATGAGATCACAGTGACAGTGAATGACGAGCCTGTGGTTCTTTCAGGCAAGGCGGGATATGTATTTGTGGATATATTTGATCATATAGATTTTGATCTCACAAAGCCCCATGGAAAAATGGTGGTCACAAAGAAAAACGGAATGAGAGCTGAGTATTCCGAAAGGATCAAGGATGGAGACAGACTTGATATATACTGGGAGAAATAAGAGGTAAGCATGAGGTTTTGCAATATAGCGAGCGGAAGCTCGGGAAACTGTACCTACGTGGGAGATGATGATACGCATCTGATAGTCGATGCGGGAATATCCGGGAAGAGGATAGAAGCCGGGCTCAATGACATCGATCTCACCACACAGGATATGAACGGTATCCTTATCACCCATGAGCATACAGATCACATCGGAGGACTCGGAGTCATAGCGAGGAGATACGGCCTTCCCATATATGCGACCGAGGGGACCATCGAAGCAATACAAAAGAACGCGAGGTTTCGCGACATACCCGATCATCTCTATCATCCGGTAAAGGCAGATCATCTTTTTTCACTGGGAGATCTTGACATCCTTCCTGTTGCGGTCTCACATGATGCTGCAGAGCCTGTGGCATACCGCATAGAAAATAACGGAAAGCGTATCTCCATAGCCACAGATCTTGGCATATATGATGAGCATATCGTAGATTGTATGAAGGACAGCGATCTGCTGATGCTGGAAGCAAATCATGATGTCCATATGCTGGAGGTGGGACCTTATCCCTATCCGCTGAAAAGGCGGATCCTGGGTGAAAAAGGACACCTGTCAAATGACCTTTGCGGAAGACTCCTGACTGAGCTGATATCCGACAGGCTGTGTCAGGTAGTGCTCGGCCATCTTTCACAGGACAACAATATGGAAGAGCTTGCCTATGAGACAGTGAGGCTTGAAGTCACAATGTCAGATGACAATTACAGATGGGGAGAATTTCCCGTATGTATAGCAAAGCGTGACGAGCGGACAGAATGTTTTGAGGTATGACATGGCAAAAAAAGAGCGCTGATCCCTGCCCGGATACTTGCACCTTTGCTTGGAGCCACGGGTATATGGAACGCTTCAAAAAAACAGCATCTGCCATATAATGATTTAGGTCGTATAAATATACAGAAGCTAAAACTGTTACGGCTTACAGTAACAATAATCATCAAGGAGGAAACAGAAAATGAGTGACGTCAAAAAGATTATCAGTGATGACCAGCTGTCTGAGGTGAGCGGCGGCGCAGGTGTTACACCCGGCGGATTCCCCTATGACAACAAGGGAAATGTCCTGTTTACCGACACAACCGGCAAACAGCTTAAGATCAGCGCTGCAGACTGGGCATGGTTAAAGACACAGTATGATCCGGTCAATCCTGAGGCTGATATCAGAGCAGTACCGGCAAGGGATATAGAGGCTATCATCAACCAGCACAACAGTCCTTTCAAGTAAAAATGGCTTGAGTTTATAAAAGAAGGGGTCTATACTGACTAAGGAGTTGCATAGGATGCAACTCCTTAGATTTTTTTAATAAGGAAACAGATATGAATGAAAACAGACAAAGAGCCATCATAACCGTAGTAGGACATGACACAGTCGGTATAATAGCAAAGGTATGTACATATCTGGCGGATAATAATATAAATATCCTTGACATCAGCCAGACGATAGTGAGTGGCTACTTCAATATGATGATGATAGCGGATCTGTCCGGCAAGAGTAAGCACTTCGCCGAAGTATCCTCCGAGCTTGAAAAGCTGGGGGAGGATATAGGTGTGGTGATCAAAATACAGAAAGAAGAAATCTTCGATCTGATGCACAGGGTCTGAAATTGCATCAGCAATTTTTGTTCTGTATTTGGCAGCCATGGCTTATTTTATGCGCTGTAACGGGAGCTATGCGCGCCTGACGCCGGAGAAGTATAAAAAATAATTAAGGAACCAGCAATATGATAAACCTTCATGAAGTAACCGAAACAAATGAAATGATCCAGCGTGAGAATCTTGATGTGCGTACCATAACCATGGGCATATCACTGATGGACTGCATCTCATCGGAT
>CADCRB010000173.1 GCA_902803745.1 uncultured Lachnospiraceae bacterium | reverse complement strand
CATCAAGAAAAACGTTCAGCGAGTTAAAGAATTTAAGCCTTTCAGAATCAGAATCTTCCACATCGGCATCTGATAACAAACGTAAAGAACCAATGAGACCTCCGTCTCCGCTTCTGTCAGACACGCCTACCTGAAACCAGGAGAAATTGCCGGTTTTATCGAGGATCCTCAGATATGTGTAGTTTCTGTGTGAAAAATCAAAAACTGAAGTAAAGAATGAAATCGCTCTCTCACAATCTTCTGTATGAACCTTTGCTCCCATCTCAATATTTCCGACAAAGGGAGAAAAGGTAGTACCGCCTGGAAGAACATTTGTAACGGACGGATCCAGAACCATTCTGTCCTCATCCTGATAATACTTAAAGCCTATCCTCATGCAGTCTCCTTATCAAAACAGTAAACCCTTCTAATTGTAATATTTTATCAATCATGGGTCAAGCAGATACTCGCTCATAACAATGTTGGAATAATCCAGTCCTGTATCTGTGAGACAGAATCTTTTCTCTTCATCTTTTCCATCTGTGCGGGCAAAGCCTCTGTCAATCTGATACCTCATTACCCTGCCATATACCTTATCTATATCGACATCAAAGCATTCCTTAAAGTCAGCACACCGTATTCCTTCGGTTTTTCTAAGTCCTAAAAACATAAACTCAGCCATGGCATCCTTCTGTCCGAGCATCAGATCCTCTGAAAGGATCTGACCCGGATCGGACGCGTATTCGTTAAGATCGGCTGTATTGGTAAATCTGTGATCTCCCATAAGAGATGCTGCAGATACTCCAAAGCCAAGATAATCTCCTCTGTCCCAGTAACGAGGATTATGAACACATCTGTAATCTTTGCCGCCTGTATTTTTGCTGCATCCGGGTTCCAGAGAATAATTTGAGATCTCATATCTTGCATAGTTTCTGGAAACAAGATATTCCTGCGAAAGTTTATATATATAATACGATTCCTCTTCGGAGGGAAGAGGTAGAAGTCCGTATCTGAGTTTATCATAAAATGGGGTGTTTTGCTCGATGATAAGAGAATAGGCGGAAATGTGCTTGGGCTCCAGCTTTATTACCTCATCAAGGGTTTTGATAAGTGATTCCGGAGTTTGAAGCGGGATCGATGTCATGATATCTACATTGATATTGTCGATCCCTCCCCAGTACAGTTTGTCATAATTTTCCTTGAAATCCTCAAAGCTGTGTATCCTTCCGAGAATTTTAAGCTCTTCTTCAACAGCTGATTGCAGTCCCAGACTTACTCTGTTTATTCCGAAGGATACGTAATCCTTTATCTTCATTTCATTAAGTGTTCCCGGATTGGACTCAAGGGTGATCTCTGTATCATCATCTATCGTAATATATGATGAAATAAGATCAAGGATCCGTCCTATGCAGGAGGATGGAATGAAGCTTGGAGTGCCGCCGCCGATGTATACAGAAACAAGATGTCTGTCGGAAAGCAGTTCCCCTCTTGACTTGATCTCTCTGATCAATGCATCTGTATAAAAGAAAACTGTATCCTCTGAAGGAGGGACAAGTGAATTGAAATCACAATAATTGCATTTTCTCACACAAAAAGGAATATGGATATAGATGCTTATGTCCTTACCTTCCATCAGCAGTCACCTTTCATTACAGGCAGGCATCTCATAAGATGTGCCGCATATTCCGGCAGGATCACTCATCATCAAGCTTAAGCACTGAAAGAAAGGCTTCCTTGGGAACTTCTACAGATCCGATCTGGCGCATCTTTTTCTTACCCTCTTTCTGCTTTTCCAGCAGTTTTTTCTTTCTTGATATATCTCCGCCATAACACTTGGCAAGAACATCTTTGCGCACTGCCTTTACTGTTTCGCGTGCTATTATCTTGCCGCCTACAGCAGCCTGTATAGGAATTTCAAAAAGATGTCTCGGTATCTCGCCCTTTAACTTCTCACACATCCTGGAGCCTCTGGCATAGGCCGAGTCCTTGAATACTATAAAGGAAAGGGCATCCACGTATTCCTTGTTTATCAATATATCAAGCTTTACCAGCTCCGATCTTACATAACCTTTCAGCTCATAATCAAAGCTTGCATATCCTCTTGATCTTGACTTTAATGCATCAAAGAAATCATAAATGATCTCATTTAATGGCAGATCATATTTTAATAAAACTCTGGTCTCCTCCAGATACTCCATTCCGGTCTGTATACCGCGTCTTTCCTGGCATAGTCCTATAATAGCGCCAAGATATTCTGTTGATACCATGATCTCCGCGGACACCACAGGTTCTTCCATATAGTCTATCTCTGACGGTTCCGGAAGATTGGAAGGATTGGTGAGCTCTATCATCGCCCCGTCAGTTTTATATACCCGGTATACTACTCCGGGAGCGGTAGTCACAAGATCAAGATCATATTCGCGTTCAAGTCTCTCCGTAATGATATCGAGATGTAAAAGACCGAGAAATCCGCATCTGAAACCGAATCCACGCGCAAGAGAAGTCTCGGGCTCAAACGTCAGTGATGCGTCATTCAGCTGAAGCTTTTCAAGCGCATCCCGGAGATTAGGATAATCCCTTGTATCTGCGGGATAAACCCCGCAGTATACCATTGGATTGACCTTTTTATATCCGGGCAGGGCCTCAGGACAAGGGGTTATTGCGGAAGTCACAGTATCTCCGACCCTTGCTTCTCTTACATCTTTGATAGTGGCCGTGAAATATCCCACCATACCGGCAGAAAGCTCATCGCAGGGAATGAACCTGCCTGCCCCGAAATATCCGGCTTCGGCTACCTCTTCTTCCATTCCGTTCGCCATAAACCGTATCCTTTCACCCGGACGGATAACACCATCAAAAATACGGATAAAAACGATGACACCCTTATAAGGATCATATAGCGAATCAAAAATAAGACATTTCAGGGGTTTATCCGGAGAGCCGGTGGGAGCAGGGATCTTTAGTACTATGCTTTCAAGCACATCTTCAATTCCTATACCTGCTTTTGCTGATATTCTAGGGGCATCGAGAGCCTCGATGCCGATCACATCCTCTATCTCTTCAGCGACCCTGTCCGGATCAGAAGAAGCAAGATCTATTTTGTTTAATACAGGAAAGACATCCAGATCATGATCCAGAGCCAGATAAACATTGGCAAGTGTCTGAGCCTCGACACCCTGTGAGGCATCGACCACGAGCACGGCACCGTCACAGGCGGCCAGAGATCTTGATACCTCATAATTGAAGTCCACATGTCCCGGAGTATCTATAAGATTAAAAACGTATTCCTCACCGTTTTTTGCAGTATATACTGTACGTACAGCCTGGGATTTAATGGTGATGCCTCTTTCGCGTTCAAGATCCATATTGTCAAGAACCTGATCCTGCATCTCCCGTTCTGTCAGAAGCCCGGTTTTTTCCAGTATCCTGTCTGCAAGCGTGGACTTTCCATGATCTATATGAGCTATAATACAAAAATTCCTGATATGATCCTGTTCTATTTTCATATTATCCCTTGAGAAAAATCACTTTCAGCCGGAAGGCTGAAAAAAACGACCGATGGAGAATTCGCATCGGTCGTGACATAACCTGATAAAACATACGACATCAGCTTTTGCCAAATGATGAAAAACTGACTGTCACAAGATCACATCTTGTTTACAGCTTTGGCAAGATGCGATACCTTCCTTGAAACATTATTCTTCTTATATACACCTTTTGATCCGGCCTTCTCTATAGTTCCCACAGCCGCTTTTAAAGCCTCCTCGGCAGCAGTCTTATCCGAAGACTCTACTGCAGCGTAAACCTTTTTCATCGCTGTCTTCACACTGCTCCTTACAGCCTTATTTCTTTCCGCTCTTTTAGCGCTGGTCTTAATCCTCTTCTTTGCTGATTTGATATTTGCCATTTTTTGCTCCTCTGATTTGCTAACAACTTGTTATCTATAATGCAAGGACAGCAGTTGACACGGCAGCCGTCCGTTTTAGCACACTTTGCTTATTATAATGACAGATAAACTGCTTGTCAACTAATTTTAAGTCAGCTGACCGATAAGGATATCAAGATTTGACTCTGCGTCTTCAAAATCAAAATTCTCAACCATTCTCACTATGTCTTTCATATCCGTATCTACTGTCTCGTCAGGATATATGCTTTCTTTAAGTCTGGCAGCAATATCGGCAGCACCGTCAAAATCCATGTTCTCAAGGCTCTGCTTAAGGCTTGAAAGTATGGACATTAGTTCATCCTTTGTCAGCTCTTCTGTGGATGCTTTCTTATCATCCGCCGGTCCGCCCTGCTCAAGATAGTCCTTTATGGAATCTGCTACCTGACGATAGAGAGGTACAAGGCTTCCGTGCTCACGGTCTATGCTTTCCCAGTCATTTGCCTTGGAATAGTCTTCCAGCTCTTTAGCCTTATCGGAAAGATTATCTGCACCGATGTATCTTGCCGAACTTTTAAGTCCATGTACCGTGATCCTGTAATTCTCAAGATCCCTTGAATCATAATACTGCTGTGCTTCACTCATAGAATCCGATTCATAGAAGGTTGCGAGAAGCTCCCTGTAGACTTCCTTGCTTCCTCCCACATTTCTGATAGCATTATCGGGATGAATGCCCTCAAGAGTGGAAAAATCATATATATCCCTCGGCTTCTTTGCCTCGCTTTTTTGGGGGGCGGACTGTTCTTCTCTGAGAGAGGGATCCTCCCAGGATTCATCCCATATAGGCGTTTCCTTGTATTTATCAGGGATCCATCTTGCCATTACTTCGGCCAGAGTTGTGAGCTTGATCGGTTTTGAAATATAATCATCCATACCCGAGCTCAGGAAGAATTTCCTTGCTCCCTTAACTGCGTTCGCAGTAAGCGCTACAACCGGAACATCGGCTGCGCCCTCCACATTAAGACGTCTCAGATGGTTTACACATTCTATGCCGTCCATCCTTGGCATCATATGATCCATAAATATCACGTCAAAATCATGCTCACTGAAATAAATGTTCAATGCCTCATCACCGGACATAGCCGTCGTGATCTGGGGATGGTACTGTCCGATAAGACCCTTTGCCACATCAAGATTCACCTTATTATCATCCACTATGAGAACCTTTGCCCTTGGGCAGATGAACGGAAGATGGAATACCTCTTCATTTCTGCTTTCGGCATAATCCTCATTAAATTCTGCAGGTTTTTCATCGAAGATATCAATGGGAATATTTATCTCAAATACCGATCCTTCCCCGTAATTTGACTTGACGCTTATCTCACCGTTCATAAGATGCAGAAGGTCCCTGCATATTGTAAGACCGAGACCAACACCTCTGGTCGATTTGTTTCTTGCATTATCAGCATAACGGAAGGACTCAAATATCACATTGATCTCATCCTCTTTTATTCCGGTGCCGGTATCGCTGACTGACGCCATAAGAATCCCGGATCTGGAGTTTTCAGTAGGCATAAAGGAAACATTAAGATCAATCTGACCATCAGTAGTAAACTTTATTGCATTACTGACAAGATTTAAGAGCACCTGCTTAAGACGCTGCTCATCTCCTATCAAACCGTCCGGAACCTTGTTATCTATGGAAATGTTATAATCAAGTCCCTTTTCTCTTACACTCATAACTGTCATTCTGTAGAGATCTGCTATCATCTCAGACAATCTGAAATGCTCATGCATGATCTCCACTTTTCCGGACTCTATCTTTGAAAAATCAAGGATACCGCTTATGATAGCAAGAAGATTGTCAGCTGAACCCTTAATACCTCCGGCAAATTTTCTTGATTCGGGATCAAGATTATCTCTTGCAAGCATTAATTCCGAAAAACCGGTAATGGCATTCAAAGGAGTCCTTATCTCATGAGAAATGGAAGCAAGGAAATCACTCTTGGCCCGGCTTGCCGAATCAGCTCGGTCCCTTAAAAGATATGTAGACATACAACGCGTGACTTCGATAAGAGTATTTCTTGTTCTCTCAGGCCAGTCATAATCTACATTAAGATGCTCATAATCAACTGTACCATATACGTCTCCGCCGGATAATATCGGCACAACAAAGTGGGAAGTACGGTTTCCGGCGATCCTGTTTCTGGCGTCATTGCTGTAATTTGACAGAAACGCGCTGTTCATAATGATATACTCACTGTTTGAAAGGATATCATAAGTCATCTGCAGCTCTGAGGTATCGCTTTCCCGCCTTTCACCCGGATTAAATCTTCCGCCTCCGGGCACAGAGCTGAAATCATACAGACATATTTCAAGTCCGGGGGTGTCATCACGCTCCATGATATGAATATTTACAATATTAAACTGATTTGCGATATGCTCAAGGAGCAGGTTCATGGAGTTCGAAAAACTCTTGGAATGCTCAAGAATATTAAAGGTAAAACTTACAGCCTCATAGTCGAGATTACCGCTTTTCTTCACAGGATCGATGACAGATGATTCCTCTGAGGCAATATATTTAAGCAGCTCATCCTTATCCTCAACAAACCTGACAATATAATCAAGCGCTTCCCCTGAATCTCCTGTGTATATATGATTGAGAGAGTGCTCCAGGCTGGAATGGATCATATTAAGCATGGCATCATCCGTATTTCGGATTATGGCAATAAATGTATCATTGTTAAGCCTGAATATATAATCATCCGGCTTAAGTACAGATCTGGACGTGTCAGCTACCCTTGAGATGATAGCATCTGTAAAGAAACTGCCGTATTCATCAGTAATGTCATATAGGTTTAATATCTTAAAGAACAGATAATAAAGCTTTTCACCCTGTGAGGTAAGCCGGTCTATAAGCTGCTCGCCGATATCCCAGGTTAATAAACCGGTTGCAGGGTCCTTTTTTGCAGTTTCTAAGAAATCCTTCTCCTTTTCTTTTTCTTCCGTGATATCGGATATCTTGCCTACAACACGGATCCTTTTTCCACCGCGTTTCACCACGCGGCCTTCTATCCTGATCCAGATATATTCTCCCGGTGTCTTGCCGGAGAGTCTGACATTTATAGCCTCAGTGCTCTCTCCGTTCAGGAGCTTTATCACGCTTTCAATATCTTCACTATGTACCAGCTCGCCCTTTGACAGTTTCTCAAAAGCATGGCTCATAGTACATTCCACCGAATTGTCAGCATCTTTTTCGAGGATCGAGCCGTAGTAAACCATCCTGTCTGAATCAAAATCATAATCAAAGATGACATCATCAGAGCCCTCAAAGGCCAGACGGTATCTTTCTTCTTCGGCGGACAGCTCAACGAAAAGCTCTTCTTCCCTTGAAACATGCTTTTTTGCAAGAATACAGGCAATGAAGAAAACAGGAAGCAACAGGATAAATTCCAAAGTCGGAGTCAGAACCGAGGATTTATATAATACGACTGCCGCCTGAAAAGATGGCATATTGCCATTTGCAGTGATAAGCCATCTGGCACTTATGGAAAACAGGCAGATGTTCATAATAATGTAAGTGACAATGCTCACTATGACCATCATGCTTACATCAAGGTATACGAGTGCTACGGCTATTCCAATAAAGAAACCGGCACGTACGTTTATCTCGGGAATAAGAGAGAACATAGATACCGACAGCATTAGCGTTATTGCAATATAATATTTGATCACATTTATAGGGACTTTGCTTAGATACAGCATGTAGGGGCCCAGAGTTGCAAAAAGCAGGGTAAAACAGATCATAAAAAGGAGATTGTTGGAAATATGAATGACATTTGTCCTGCTTAAAAGAATGATAAGGGGTATAACAAGAAGACCCACAAATAGAATGTAACATAGCAGAGAAGTTACAGTCTCCTCATACGATCTTGAATTATTCAGTCTCTCTCCGTAGGTTCCCATTATTATTCTTCAAATGACACAGTCACATAATACGCTCCGCTGCTTTCATCCTGCCGGACTTCCTTTACTACACCGTTCCGGCTTTTTAATGCTTCCTGCCTGGTATAATTTGCAGACATAGCTACAGCGGGAATTATGGTATAGTATACCACAAGTCCGTCCTGTAGATAACCCTCTTCTACAGATACCTGAGCGCCTTCATATATCTGCTTATATTCAATTTCCATCTTGAATTCCATGTCACGCATGATCAGGCCCCGGTACTGGATTTAAGCTTACCGGGCGGCATCGTATGAACTCTCATACCATTTATCTCCACCCTGTCGTCAACGGTTATCACAAGACACTCCTTACCATCAATTAATCTTGTTTCGATCAGATCAGATCTGTCGGGATTTATCTTTATCACGATATCAGGGGTCCTGATATCGATCTTTTTTATTCCCGGAAGGTTAGAGGCCTGCACATACGGGATCCTCTCATCTTCTTCATCGGAAAGATCCCGTACAGTCTCATCATATTTCCAGTCATAATCCTCCATTATATCAGAATCAATGCCGCTTCTTTCAAAGACCTTGCGTATCTCTGTTTTATCCATAAGATAAGGCTCATCATCATCAGAATGATCGGTCAGCATGATCCTCACATTTTCATTTATTGCCATAACATCGGGAAGACTTATCTCCTCACCTAAGGTTTCGGTTATCACGGTGTTAAAGAAATCTGTCTGTACTCCCGCTGTCAGAGGTTTAGATGCTCCGAGTACGTTGTCTATGAAATCTTCCTGAAGCTCTTCACTTTTTTTTGAATAATACAGTACTGAATGGATATCAGCCCTGCGGTCATTAAAAGCAGGAAACAGAAAGCCATGGGAAGGATCTGATACTATCCAGTCTCTTATCTTCTCTGTGATCCGGTTTTCGCCGGGATCGTATGTAAGAGTTCCTTTTTCCAGCTTTACCGGACAGATGGCACAGCAGATATAATCATAGACATCATCCGAAGCATCCTCGTTTATTATCAGGTCTTTTGTCATCCCGGGAACATCATATACCGCGTGTATGAGGATGATATAATATTTTTCTACCGTATCATAGCTGTCTATCACAATATCATAGAAGCTGTCTACAAGCTCATCATCATTAAGCCCGGAGTCCTTAAGCTTAAGCAGAGCCTCCTGTTTACCTCCGGAAGCCTCTTCTGCCAGAGGAAATTCCATATCAATAAGATTCTTTCCGGAAGAACCCGTAAGGGTCTTCTTAAATATCTCAAAATATTTATGCTGCTCTTCTTCTGAAAGGTTTAAAAAAGCTTCTTTTGATACAGCCTGTTTTTCTTTTTCATTATTCACATAGCAGCCACAGATACGGTCTATGGT
>CADCRB010000172.1 GCA_902803745.1 uncultured Lachnospiraceae bacterium | reverse complement strand
GGTATCTCTTTAATAAGAGTCTTCAGCAGGGTGGATTTACCGCTGCCGTTCTCACCTATAAGAGCTGTGATCTCCCCGCTTATGATCGAAAAGCTTATATGGGATACTACAGCTTTGCCCCAGTATCCTGCAGTCAGATCATTGCATTCAAGTACCGGCTGACTACTCATATCTGCCTCTCCTGCCCATAAGTACCATTATGACTACAGGGGCTCCTAAAACCGCAGTTACAGAAGATATGGAAAGCTCCGTCGGCGAGAACGCCAGACGCGCAATAAGGTCCGAAAGAAGGCAGAATGCTGACCCGCCAAGGAAACAGGCAGGTATCATAACGGAGGGAACGGCTGTCCTGAAAAGCCTCCTCATAAGATGAGGCACAGCCACTCCGACGAAGGAGATCGGGCCCGCAAAGGCTGTAACAGTAGCTGAAAGCAAAGATGACACAGCTATAAGCATCAGACGAAACCTCTTTACATCCACCCCGACAGATCTTGCATAGGATTCCCCGGTAAGATATGCCGCTGCAGGCTTTGATATGATGATACAGCCTGCCATACCTGCTAAGACCAGGACAAAAGAAAGTATAACGCCCCTCAGGTTCATTCCCGAAAAGCTCCCCATGGACCAGCTGTGTAGATTCGCTATGTCATGATCATCTGCAAAAGTGATCAGAAAATCAGTCACTGCCGTACATATATAGCCTATCATAACTCCTGACAAAACCAGGACCGACATCTTTCTCGTATGCCTCGATACTGACAAAACCGCAAATGTCACAAGCCCTGCCCCCGCAAAGGATGCAGCTACAAGGCCCAGAGACGAAAGATGTATCCCGTATCTTAAGAGCGTGATAAAAACAAAGGCAGTAGTCAGCTTTGCGCCGTTTGAAATACCCAGTACAAAAGGACCTGCTATCGGATTTGCAAAAAAGATCTGAAGAAGATAACCGGAAACCGAGAGAGCACCGCCCAGGATAACAGCCGACAGCATCCTGGGCAGTCTGATATTTATTATTATCGTCTTAAACGATGGATCACTCACCGAGGCAGAGCCAAGCATAAGGCTCAGCGCGCCAAGGATAATAAGGGATAGAATGAGAGCAGCATAAGCTATAGGATATAACTTCTCATTCCTGTTCATTTCAGCTTTTTGAAATATTTCATCTCGGCATCCCTGCCGCTTATTATGGCCGAAAGATCCGATATCTGATCAGCAGCGGCGCAGGTAGCCTGATACATCGTATCCTCCGTGGCATAAACCCTGCCCTCTTTAACTGCCTTAAATTCATCAAGAAGGGCTGTGTCCTTAATAAGATCATCCAAAGACTCGGGGCTTCCGTAGAGAGTGCTGTTGTAGATCAGTATATCCGCATCCTTAGCCTTAAGGTAAAAATCTTCCATGGACATATCCACTGAGGAGCTTGTCTTGTCCTTATTGGCCTTTATACCTTTAGGCACATATTTTCCGCCTGCCATCTCTATCATCTTTGAGATATAATCTCCGGGATTTCTGACGCCGGCATTACCCTTTGGATTGATGTAAAAGAAGGCAACCGTAGGGCTTTCCGCATTTTTCCCTGACGTTTCATTCCCCGAAGCTGCTTCCTCTATCTGCCTGCAGCTTCCGTTAAAATATCTGACAGCCTTCCCGTATTCTCCGGTAAGAAGACCATATATCTTTATCCACTCCACCCTTCCTCTGGGGTCAGCCTCATAGCTTGTCAGATCGACAAAGACTGGGATCGAAAGCTCCTCCAGCTTCTCCTTTGTCTCCGGAGAATGATAGATCATGGAATTCTCTATCGCTATGTCAGCATTGCCGGTAATAAGAGTCTCATAATCCGGAGCATCATACTTTCCGATATAATGGATCGTATCATCTCCTACAAGTGAAGAAACCTTCGGGTCAGTCCATTTATCCGCTTCCTGACTTATATAGGCAACATCCGCAAGAGTACCGGTCTGGGTGAAGAAATCCATGCTTGAGCTTGATGCCACATATGCGTGGCCCACAGGTGTCCTGATCACGGTCACGTTCTCCGGTATCCCATAAGGCAGCTCCGTCATCTTGGGGACCAGAAGATATTTATCTGATCCTGCATTTATCCTGTAGATGTTATTGTCAAAAGCATCTATCGTGAATCCTGTGGCGTATTCAGGCCTTATCTTTTCCTTTATCTTCATGCCGGTATATGAAGGAGCAACGCCCTCAATGTCGGCAAGCGAAATCGAATTCGAATCAAAATAAAGAGTATAATCTATCTCGTAAGGCTTGCTCATCGCCGTGGTATCGGCAGTTACCGGCATCGGATAATCAAAGCCCTTTACCGGAATGATAAAGGTAGATCTGTCATCCACTATATCCGCGTCAAACTTGAAGCCGTCGACAAGCATGTAATCATAATTTGAGGATGACCAGGTTATCATGGCCGCAGCCGCTCCGTCCTCAACTAAAAGATAAGAGGGAGACTCCACAGAGGCCTTACCGGTGCCGCCTTCAAGAACCACATCTATCAGATATGTTCCATCCTTGATTCCAAGGGAGGATACTGTATTATATCTGCTCTCTTTATATACATCATCTGACAGGGCATCGCTTTTGAAAAGAAGCGTTCGGTCATACCACTGCTGCTTTTTCTTACTGAACGCAGCAAAGGGCAGGGCCATGTCAAGCGCCTCCACGGGAACCCTGTATAGCTGGTCTCCCGCGTCATTCTGGCCAAAGCGGATGTAGTGATCCTCAGTATCGGATGCTGCCTCCTTTGCAGTCCCCGGATACATAAACTGATATGAATCACTCTCAATACGAAGGACCGCCTCCATACTGTTGCCGCTTACGACCAGAAGAGTATCTGCCACCTTAAACATTGACGAGCTGGATTCTATGTCAATAAGATACTCCCCGTCTTTAAGCTCGGAAGCCGTAACAGGAGTATATGCACTGTCATCTATTTTCTCGGTTTTACTATACTCCGAGCTGTCCGCCACCTTGCTGTATTTGCCGTCATCGGAAGAAACACTGTCAGATACCGTATCTTCTGACACTCCCGGCTGCGCAGTATCAGAAGATACTGCAGCATTTCCCTCGGCAGTTCCCGGGGCGCCTGCTGTACTCGCGCAGCCGGACAAAGCCAAAGCTGCTGTAAGCAACAACGCGATATACTTGTTCCTGAAGTTTCTTTTTAACATAGTCTCACTTTCCCGCCAAAATTATTTTATTTCTGTTCCATTGCTTTCTTAGCATGCTCCACATACAGCTGCTGTACTTCGGGAAGCTGTCCGAGTCCCTCGACGACCGGCACTACCTCATATCCTGCTTTTTCAAATATGGTCTTCCAGGAATCATCC
>CADCRB010000171.1 GCA_902803745.1 uncultured Lachnospiraceae bacterium | reverse complement strand
CGGCGATCTGCCATTGCTTCCAGATAAAACGAGCTCACCTCGGCAACGGCTTCGTTTGTAGCCTTGGCAGTCTGTCTTGTGGTGATAAGCGTATTGATGAAAACCGCCGACATCAATATGATACCTCCGATAACCGCCGTAAAGACAAATGTTTTTTTAGTGATCTGTCTTTTCATTAGTTATCACCATACAGCAGTTCAAGCATGATCGCTGCATCCTCCTGATAGATTACCGTGGTTATCTCGTCTGTCTTTTCCTTGAACAATTCACCCGGTTTGTTCCCGTCAGCTATCTTTACTGCATTCTGAAGTGTGTCAAAGCCTATCGAATAGCAATCCTGCACTCCGAGGCAATATATGATCCCGTCCTTCAGATAATGCAGGGCTTCCTGATCGTGATCCATTCCGACTATGACAGTATCGCTGCCTGTTTCGGTCACTGCTCTGGCAGCGCCGACGGGATTGCTCATATTGCAGCAGATGATCCCGTCAAGATCGGGATTATCCGCAAGGATCTTTTTCGTAAGGTCGTAGGCAAGATCAACGGAATCCATATCATACTCCGTAGCGACTATTGTCATATCACTGTACTTGGCTATGGTGTCCTTCGCTCCTCTTGCCCTGTCTTCATGGCAGGGGGCTCCCACGCTCCCCACAAGGATAGCTACCTTGCCCTTATAGTCGAGCTTTTTGCAAAGGGCCTCTGTCAGATCGGCGCCGTCCTGATAGTTGTGTGTGTTTCCGACATAAGCTATCCTTTTACATCCTTCGGCTGCATCAGAGCTGGAAAAAGTCATCACCTTGAATCCGGAAGCCACCATATCGTCAAGTATAGGAGAGATTATCTTCTCATCGGCGACATCGACTCCAATCACGTCAAAATCCCTGTCTCTTACCTCGAGCAGCCTCTTCGTCTGGTCTTCGGCAGATGCCGCTTCCGGAGCCATATACTCATATGTGATAGTTATCCCCTTTTCAAGGAACTTTCTCTGGGCATCCTCCATTCCGAGAGCTACCGCATCCCACCAGGGGTGTACGATCTTATATGTGAAATAGAAATTATAATGATCTTTTTTCGGCTCATACTGATCAAGTTCATGATCAAAGTCTACAGCACTGTTCACAGCATTCTCTGATCTTGAATCTTCTTCGACCGCACTCCCGGAGTCTTTGGGGATCCCGTCCTCTTCCGGTCCTGTCCCGGAAGAAGCAAAAGAGCAGGAGGCTAAAACGACTGCTGCAAGCAGTGCAAATGATAATATGAAGGCTTTCTTATGATGATTTCCCATCAGGTATAATCCTCCTCAGTAAAGACCTTTCCGCCTGTATTTGATGGATTGCAAAGAATAAGCGACCTGACTCCCGCTTTATTCCTTCATGTCTTTGGAGCCTTACAAATCCGGTTTGGAAACATCAGCTAAATCAGAAACCGGATACAAACAGATGAATCAGAAATCACAATATTGCAACACTAAAACTAATCCTATCACATGTTTGAAAGTCGAACAACTGCAAGTCAGACTCCTATAGCAGTTGTTCTCAAGATGGGTAAGTAAGTGCGGATAAAGGATGAACAGATAAAAGTCATAGTATCAGATTCTGTTTTTCATAATACGATTCTTCTTCTCTGTCATTAAGGGGATGTCAAATGTTACGTCTTCCTGATATTATGAAGCCGGTTTGCAAGTCTGTTTAAGGCCTCGTTAAGGGTTTCATCTTTTTTGGCAAAATGAAAGCGTATATACCGGTTTTCCGGCTCCCTGAAGAAACTGGAGCCCGGAACTGCGCCTACACCGACCTTTTCGGCGAGCTTTTCGCAGAATTCCAGATCATTATCGTAGCCGAAACTGCTTATATCCACCATCACATAGTATGCACCCTGAGGCTCAGTATAAGAAAGCCCTATGTCATCAAGTCCGGCGCAGAACAGATCTTTTTTCTTTGTGTAGATATCAAGTAGCTTCGCATAGTATTCATCGGGAAATCCGAGTCCTTCTACCGCGGCCTCCATCAGTGGGGCAGCGGCTCCGACCGTAAGGAAGTCATGCACCTTCTTTACCCTGTCGGTGATATCCTCATTTGCGATCACATATCCAAGCCGCCAGCCGGTGATGGAATAAGTCTTCGAAAGGGAACTGCACATGATGGTGCGGTCTGCCATTCCCTTCAGTGTGGCCATATATATGTGTCTGCAGGGTTTGTAGACTATGTGCTCATATACTTCATCAGTTATCACATATATGTCATATTTGATCGCAAGATCGGCTATGATCTGCAGCTCTTCCTCAGTAAAGACCTTTCCGCTTGGATTTGATGGATTGCAAAGGATCAGCGCTTTGACTCCGTCGAGCTTAACGGCTGCCTCAAGGACATCAGGATCAAAGGTGTACTCAGGAGGTATCAGGGGAACATATACAGGCTCCGCCCCGGACAGAATAGTATCTGCTCCGTAATTTTCATAAAAAGGAGAAAAGATCACGACTTTGTCTCCGGGATCGCAAACGCTCATCATAGATGCCATCATGGCTTCAGTGCTGCCTGCAGTGACTACTATATTCTTGTCCGGATCTACTTCCATTCCGGAAAAATGCTGCTGCTTTTTGGCGAGCGCTTCTCTGAAATTCTGAGCTCCCCATGTAAGGGCATACTGATGAGGCCCAAGTGGCGCGATTTTTTTAAGCCTGTCGGTGATCTCAGATGGAGGATCGAAGTCCGGGAAACCCTGGGACAGATTTACCGCTCCGTATTTTAGAGATATACGGGTCATTCTTCTTATTACCGAATCAGTGAATCCGGCAGTTCTTCTGCTTAATTCTTTCATATTATGGAGCCTTTCAAATCCGGTCTGAAAACATAAAATCAAAACAGCAACAGGCTATGATCAGATGTATCAGAACTACAGATGCCGCAACGTTAAAGCATATCCTATCATATGTTTTAACGGTGAACAACTCCTGATTAAAGTCAATCAGAACCGTCCCAGTTGAGTTACTATTCACAGATTTTCTGAAGGTTATCAAGCATGCAAGGCATAAGGTAAATATAGCCTTATTCTTTTTTTAGTGATACTCTCTGAATAAAATTGCCATTTTATTAATTGGTTCGTATAAATTATTAACCAAAGTAAATTCCGTGTCGATATAGACCTTAGGAGGTGTAGCTATGGCAGATAAAAAATTTAACAGTATTTCAGATGAAGAACTTAAAGAGGTGAATGGTGGTGGACGAATAAATAGGGAAAGATTCGTGGAAGAAGCCAAAAAACGACTTGACCCAAACGACCCTATGTCTTGGTTCCAGACAGTAATGGATTTGTGCGATGAAAGAGGCGGAATAAAATAAGAATATCTATTTGTTAAGAAGGTAGCACGGTTATATAGTAGATTACAGTTATTTATTTTTATTATGCAATAAACAACTGTGACACTTCTGTGACACTTATATGTTATAATCATAGTGAAGCTAAACGAAGGAGGGCTGATTATGG
>CADCRB010000170.1 GCA_902803745.1 uncultured Lachnospiraceae bacterium | reverse complement strand
GCCCCTCCTGTCTCAGAGGCATCACCGGCAGTCAGCTTCGGCTCCTCCTCTTCAGCAGCCGGCTCTTCCTCAGTAGCCGGCTCCCCTTCGGAGCTTTCTGTCTCCGGAGCCTTCTGTACGACATCCGCGTCATCCTGCGTGGATTCGTCGACCTCCTCTCCGGGCTCTACTTCCTCGGTCATTTCGTCATCAGCATATGCATAAGACTGTGCGCTGAGTCCGAAAATTCCGGCTGCTGCTGAGTACAATGTCTGTGACAGCATTGTCATCAGCAGGATCGCTACGATGATTTTCTTTCTTGATTTTCTCATGATTTCCACCTCTCCAAAACTACAACTAGTTGTCAGTTTCGAATGGGAAAAAGTCGCAAAAAGATGCACTTTGACCCACTATCACTATTACTAACATAGTAACATAAAGCAATAAGGGGCAACAATTCGCAGATAAGCTAAGATTCAAACGATTTGCTGTGCAATATGACGAAAAAATTAAGTGATTTTGAATATTTTTGTGCAATATTAATTATGTTAATATATTATGAAAACCGCAAGATATTGTATCCCTTCACGCCGGTCAGCAATAATTATTGATCCGCAGCTGCAGTGTACGGTTTCCTTTATATTCATTTGTCTCCGGATAGTACAGGATCTTTATCTTTCCCTGGGATTTCGCATAAGCTGAAAGGGCTCCGGCATCCCCGAAATATACGGCGCTGCAGGTCGAGCCATACCGGTCTTCCGCAAGGCACTTCAAAACATTCCCTGCGTCACCGTAAATATTTATATTCCTTAAAGTAACATCCTTCGCTGCAAATAGCGGTCTGGGATTGCCCACTCCAAAGGGCTCAAGCCTCATCATATCAGACACCAGAGCCATATCCGCATAGGATACGGGAAGCTGCATGTCAAAATGTATCTTTATCGCAAGGTCGTCCTCGGAGAGCGTACATATGCTGTTTAATCTTTCCCGCATCGTTTCGGGCGTCACTCCATCTTTAAGGCTTAATCCCCCGGCCATCTTGTGGCCTCCGAATTTATCATAAAGCTCAGCTGTATCTGTCATGGCTTTGTGCATATCGTATTCCTCTATAGAGCGGCCGGAGCCTTTTATCACGTTTTCACCGTCTGTCAGCACAAAAGCAGGTTTTCCCGTCTGTTCCCTGAGCTTTCCTGCTATTATTCCTGCCACGGATTCGTGGGTATCGGGAAGATATACCACGAGAACCTTATCCTTCACAAAGTCTGCAGATCCTGCTATTTCAGCCGCTTTTTTAAGCCCTTTATCTGTCATGGCCTTTCTGTCATTATTCATCGCGACAAGCATGCCTGCTATGCGCTCAGCTTCGCTTGGAGATTTTGCATCAAGAAGCTCAAATGCATTATCCGCAGTCGCAAGTCTTCCCGTGGCATTTATGCAGGGTCCCAGTATGAAGCCCACATGATATGGCTTTATCTCTGTATTTTCTATTCCCTGCGCTCTGATAAGAGCCTGCATCCCGGGGTTTGAAGTATGACTCAGTCTTTTTAGTCCCGCAGCAACTATTGCCCTGTTTTCACCCTTAAGCGGCATCACATCACCGATAGTGGCAAATGCAGCAAGCTCAATATATTCTTCTGTCTCCTCCCTCGGTATGCCAAGTCTTTCATACAGCGCCGCGATAACCTTAAATGCCACGACTGCGCCGCAAAGCTCACTAAATCCGTAGGTTGACTCCGATCTTTTTATATCGACTACTGCATCAGCCTCCGGCAGATCCTCTATCCTGTCTTCTCCCTCCATATGATATGGGACTTCGTGATGGTCTGTGACAATGACCTTCATCCCGAGTTCATGGGCAAGCTTCACCTGGTCTGCAGCCGATATGCCGTTATCACAGGTTATCACACAGTCTATCCCGCTGCCGGAAGCCTCCTTTATCAGCCTGTCATTAAGCCCGTATCCATCAGTGATCCTGTGGGGGATGGAGTGATCGACCAGGGCTCCTGCTTTACTCAAGGCCGATGCAAGTATGTACGTAGAGCACACTCCGTCAATATCATAATCTCCTATGACTCTGAGTTTTTTATTCTCATCTATGACTGAGCAAAGGATATCCACAGCTTTATCAATATCAGGAATACCTTCATAGGAATAAATACAGGCAATATCGGGAGATAGATATTCCCTCACCTGATCTGCAGAAGGCAGTGGATCTCCGGGCAAGTGATCAGCGCTTAAAATCCTGTTTACCAAAAGCCTCGCCATTGCAGGCGAGACTCCGTATTGTTCTGATATGACCCTGTAATCACCGGGGTGTTTTATCTCGTACCAAAGCTCTTTTACCATTTATCCCTCTTCAGGCTTTAAGATCCAGCTCCCTTATCCGCTGGCGGAGCGGCAGCACAAACTGCGGATTGACAGAAAGTCCGTCCACTCCCATGCGCATGAAGGTTTCCGTCATTGACGTATCACCTGCCAGCTCTCCGCAGATCAGCACCAGACATCCATGCCTGTGCCCTGCCTCTATCGTCATCCTTATCTGCTCTATAACAGCGGGATGGTGCGGATCATAAAATCTGTCAAGAGTCGGATTCTGTCTGTCAATGGCAAGAGTGAACTGAGTAAGGTCATTAGTGCCTACAGAAAGGAAATCCGCCTCATCCGCAAGCTGATCCGCGATAAGCACGGAGGCAGGAGTCTCGATCATAACTCCGATCTTGTAGCTTCCCACAGCTACATGCTCGGATCTAAGCTCATTTTCACATTCGTTAAGGATCTCCTTGCATTCCTTAAGCTCCGAAAGCGATGTTATCATCGGGAATATTATCCTCAGAGTCCCGTAAACAGATGCCCTCAGCAATGCCCGAAGCTGGGTTTTGAAGAAATCCCGTCTTGTCAGGCTTATCCTGATCGCCCTCATGCCAAGAGCCGGATTCTCTTCCTCCGGAAGCTGCAGATACGGCACACTCTTATCAGAGCCTATATCCACTGTCCTTATGATAACGGATCTCGGATTCATCTCCTCTACTACCTTCCTGTATGAGAGGAACTGCTCCTCCTCGGAGGGATAATCACGATCCTTAAGGAAAAGGAAATCAGATCTGTAAAGCCCTATACCGGAGGCATCATTTTCAAGGACAGTAGCTACATCATAAGGATTGGAAATATTAGCATAAAGCCTTACTTCCTGACCATCCCTGGTAACGGTCATCTTACCCTTGAGTCTCATCAGAGAATCGGTAAAGGCCTTATTCTCTCTCATGACCTCATCATATTTCTTAACTGTATCTTCGTCGG
>CADCRB010000169.1 GCA_902803745.1 uncultured Lachnospiraceae bacterium | reverse complement strand
GAGACAGATATAAATTGTGTCTTAAAGAGGAGAAAAGATATGAAGATAGTAATGCTTGAAAGAATGAGTGTAGGAGCAGATATTGATGTATCGCGTTTTGCGGAGCTTGGCGAATTCGTACCTTATGATATAACAAGGACAAAGGAAGAGGTTGCGGAACGTATAGCAGATGCAGATGCAGTGATCGTTAATAAAGCCCCGATGAATGAGGAGTCCATGAAGGAGGCATCTGGTGTAAAATATATCGGAGAGCTGGCTACCGGCTTTGATAACTGCGATATAGCTTACTGCAAAAGCCGGGGGATAAGGGTAACGAATGTAAGGGATTATTCTACTGCTATGGTAGCACAGCACACCTTTGCTTTGGCACTGTCTCTGTCCCAGAAAATTGTTTATTATGATGACTATGTAAAGTCTGGGAAATACGGTGCGCAGACCGGATTTGCCCATTTTGAAAATGCATTTACCGAGCTGGATGGTAAGACCTGGGGAGTCGTAGGATTCGGAAATATTGGATCAAGGGTGGCAAAGATTGCGGATGCCTTTGGATGCAAGGTCATCACTCACTCTATTACAGGCAGAAAGCATAATGCAGGATACGAAGAGGTGGATAAGGATGAGCTCCTTGCCAGAAGCGATGTGCTTTCTCTTCATTGTCCGCTAAGCGATATGAGCCGTGGCTATATTGATGAAACGGCACTCTCAAAAATGAAAAACACAGCGATACTAATTAATGTTGCCAGAGGCCCCGTAGTTGATTCAAAGGCTCTAGCTGAAGCATTGGAAAAGGGTATCATCGCCGGAGCCGGACTTGATGTGCTGGAAAAGGAGCCGATAGACAAGGATGATCCTCTGGGACGTATTAAGGACAGTAATAAGCTGATCATAACTCCCCATCTTGCCTGGGCCAGTGTAGAGGCAAGAAACAGATGTGTTGAGGAGGCCTGGCTCAACCTAAAGGCTTATCTGGACGGTGAAGAACGAAATATAGTATCGTAGCTTACCAGATCATCATCTATTATACATTATATGAAATATACAGTTCAGAGGCGGAATATACTCTGAACTGTATATTTTATCCTTCAAGAAGGATGGTTCCTATTACTGATACCGAATAATCATGGCAGTAAGCGCCGATATTGGTAAGCGTTGCAAAGGCAGTATCTCCTGCATGCATCAGGATCACGAGGCCTTCTTTGTCTCCCGGAGCGTCAAACGTATATTCTGTGGTCCAGGGTTTTGAGATTTCCATGGAAACAGAGGCTCCGTCCCAGATCTTCTTAAGATCCTCGGTATATTTCCTGCAGAGTCCGTCTTCTGCTGAATCAGAATAGGCCGGCACCACGGTAATATGTTTCAATTCGTTATGTGCTGCACATTCGGCAATATATTTTGCAGATGAAGACAGATGTTCCCCCATTTCCTTTTTTATCTTTGCGTACCGCAGATCATATACCTTCTTGCTGAACATAAATCTACGCCAAACCGTGTCAAAGCGGCGTTCATGAACTTCGTCGATCTTTCTGAGCATATACTGATCACAGACTTCATCAAGTGAATAAACCTTTCCGGAAAAGATATAAATACATACTAATATAACTCCATATATGAAGAGACCGGCCACAAAGCCTGCAAGAGCATATTTTGGCGAGAAAAGAGAAGGCATAACGGGTTCTTCAAGAAGGATCGAATTGGCTGAAATGCTCTTTTCATCATTCTGTTTCGTATCTGCCTTTTCGTCTGAAGACTCATCGCCTGCGTTATCACTGGCAGCCATATAGGAGGATTCTTCGGAGAAGCCTTCTTTTATCAGCAGAGTGTTGTAGAGCTTTTTCTGATCCTCGGAAAAAGCGGCCACATCAGTCGCTACAGTACCGCGGAGAGTCTGTGCATCAGTCCGGGTTTTCTGGAAGCTGGTAGAAAGTACACTGTCCAGCGTGGAAGTTTCAGCAGCGGAGATCAGCTGGATGTCTTCATGCGGAACGTTTTTCTTTATTTCCGCGTCTGCATCCGCAATGTACGCTGTTACGGCTTTTTTCAGACTGTTGATGTTAGATGATTTCAGAAGCAATATATTAACTACATATGTAAATTCCAGCATATCCGCATCGGCCGGCTCAGAGACAAGTTTATCCGTGGAATAGGAGGCACTGGTCGATGAATTGCAGTTTACTATATTTATTACGCGGGAAACGTCCGCATAAGCGGGATCTTCATCCTTGAGAATAGACGCCAGGGACGCATCATATGCAGCATCGCTTAACGAACCCAGAAGCAGCGGCATTGTAAACTCATCCGTCTTTCCGGCATATCTCAGCGTAAGGTAATTGAATCTGTCTCCGTTCATGTCAATCTTTGCGATGGCATTGAGCTTTTCTTCATATCCGTTTATGGTCTTTATGTTGAAAATAGCATTCTCTACCTTATAGTGCTCAGCTTCGGTAAGTCCTTTTTTTGCTTCCTCAGTTACAATATCCGCATCATTATCAGACAGGGTGTTAAGAGAGTTATAGGCTACGATGGCAGTTTTGTAGGATTTCATATCTTTCATATACATAAGACCCATCAAAAGCAACGCAAATAGAATGGAAAAAAGCACGGCCGGCTTCCATTGGATCAGAAATTCCCACATGATCTCCAATAGGTTTATTTCTCTCTCGTTATCCTGTCTGTATTGCATTTTCTTTACCTCGCTTGAAATATCCGGTTTAATACCCGTTTTTACTCCGATTTTTTATTATCACATCCACTGTACGGTCTGTCAAACCCGGTCATTGTCCGGAAGCATCCTCCGTTACAGCCTCTGTCGCAGCTTCATCCTCTTCCTCATCAAATGATACATCTGCATAGAGGAGCTCGGCATCATAGATCGCTTCGTCATTCCATCTGAACGGCAGATCGTCACTAAACAGCGCAAAGGACAGATAAACTATAAGGAAGGCATCGACCGCCAGCATGATCAAAGTCTTTTTTCCTGCCATAGCCTCTTCCAGACGATAATGTGTGTCTTTGAAGAAGAGTATAAAGAACCATACAAAGGGGATGATCTCCAAAGTATACATCCTGTAATATCCGAGAACGAGAAACATTCTCATAACAAAGAGCAGCAGAACACCTGAAATAATCGACAGAGCAACAGCTATCCTGGTCTTTCTGTCGCCATATCTCGCCAGAAAATAGGCGAGAAAACTCCATAGATATATGAAAGGTACATGAGAAATGTTATCAGGTTCAAAGCGCAGGAAATTAAACACTTCGTGAGGCTCAGGTATGAGTCTTGCCTGTGCCATATAAAGCAGCCTTTCATTTGTGTCCACAAGAGATGGATCAAGAGCCCCGAGTCTTTGCAGGGCATCCCTGGCAGCGGCAAGCTCCGCCTCCCTGAATTTAAATGAGGGAATACCAAAGGAAAGACATTTTTCATATCCTAGCCTGTATGCTATGGAAGCAGAAAGAGCCGGATCTTTGAAATAATGAAGTCTGTCAAGATAATAAAAGGCAACTGCAATAATAACTATTCCGGCGGCAATGGCGACACCCGATGCTATAGCTCTTATCGCTGAGCTCTTATTATCAAATGGTCTTGTAATGATAAGATATGCTGCCCCCAGAAAAGTACACAGCATAAATACCGCAAAGAATACGAAGAAGGAGATAAGGGAGGATATAAGACCCATAGCAAGAGAGGCTATTATGAATATGATCCTCTGTTTTCCGCCGGAAAATGATCCCTCATCTGTAATGACAGAAAGAATCATAAAAGATGCAGCAACCGCTGTAACTGCAGCAGTCTTTACATAGCCCGGAAGAGCATAGCATTCCGAAGCCATATAGATCATGACAGCAAGAGTCAGGAGTCTGCTTTCCCAGGAAGAGCTTCTTTTAAGGGTGAGGAATGTGATCACCGAAAGCGCTGAAAAGCAGACTAAATAATGAAAAATAAAATACCAGGGCAGTACAGGGATAAGGCGTTCCAAAGCACACAGAAGCGAACCGGTAAGGAAATGACTGAACATGACCGAAACCTGCGGAGTACCGGATGCATAATCTCCGCTAATGAGTCCTTCCATGATGAAATCAGCCTCGTTTTCAAGGCATGGAGTCATAAAAATAAGTACACCAACGAGGATCAGCAGGTTCGCGAGCAGGCTTTGTACTAAAATATCTGTTTTTATGGTGTTAATTATCCTGTCTTTCACAAAATCAAAGTATAGCACAGATGCGGCATGCTTGCACACAATAAGTATATAATGATAGGATAAGATAGATTTTGGCGATGAGCCAGAGGTAAAGAAAGGAGCCCGGAATGAGGCATTCAATGGATGATAGTATACTTAAGATGGTGGGGCGAACCGGTCCGCTCTTTATACAGGATATGGAGCGGAATGAGGAAAGTCTGGCTGCAATAGTGCGGGAATCCAGATTTCTTGTAATAGGAGGAGCCGGAACCATAGGCTCGGCAATATGCAGGGAGCTTTTTGCAAGGGATCCTAAAGTTTTGCACGTTGTAGATATCAGTGAGAACAATATGGTAGAACTGGTAAGGGATATCAGATCGTCAAAAGGATACGGAAAGGGTGAATTTGCTACCTTCGCTATTGACTGTGGAAGTGATATTTTCAGGTCATTTATGGCGGGGCAGGAAAAACGGATCGGCGGATATGATTTTGTTTTTAATACATCGGCATTAAAGCATGTAAGATCCGAGAAGGATCCTTTTACCCTGATGCGTATGATAGATACCAATATTTTCAATACGGACTCCACAATGGAAATGGCAGAGAAAGCCGGAGCTAAGAAATATTTTTGCGTTTCCACCGATAAGGCAGCAAATCCTGTAAACATGATGGGGGCATCAAAAAGAATCATGGAAATGTATCTTAACCGAAGGAGTGAGACCATGCCGGTATCCACAGCGAGATTTGCCAATGTAGCCTTCTCCGACGGAAGTCTTCTGTATGGATTTAACAGGAGGATAGAGAAAGGGCAGCCCATTGCAGCCCCCTGTGACGTAAGAAGATATTTCGTCACGCCAAAGGAGGCGGGTGAGCTTTGCATGCTCTCCTGTCTTACGGGTGATAACCGGGATATTTATTTCCCGAAACTTGATGAAAACCTGAATCTCGTGACTTTCAGCAGCATAGCGGAAAAATATCTTGAAAATCTGGGATATGAGGCAGTTCAGTGCGACAGTGAGCAGGAAGCAAGGGATCGCGTGGCGGAGCTTAAGGCAGAGCATAAATATCCGGTCTATTTCTTCGAAAGTGACACAACAGGAGAGAAAGATTTCGAAGAATTCTATACAGACAATGAGATCCTGGATATGGATCGCTTTGAATCAATAGGCATAATAAAAAATGAAATAGACTATGATACAGAGAAACTGGATTCTTTCAGAGCGCGTATTGATGCCATGAGAGAAAAAGGAAGCTGGGAGAGGGGAGAGCTGATAGAGCTCTTTAACGAAATGATACCGAATTTCGACCATAAGGAAACAGGAAAATTCCTGGATGGGAGGATGTGAAGAAAGCCGGAGTGACGGAGAAAACTTTTGATTATAAACATCAGGCAATAATATATGCCTGTGCGTTCCTGATACCGTTTATAATGGTACAGGTATTCTTTGCTCTGTGCGGAGTATATCCATATGGACCGTCATCCATGCTTACGGGGGATATGGATGTAGAGTTTGTTAATTTCTTCAGCTATTTCATCAATACCTTCAGATCAAAGAATGATTTTTCATATATGCTTGCAAAGACACTTGGAGGTGATTTTCCGGGACTTGCGGCCTTCCAGCTGCATGATCCTCTACTGTTTCTTCTGTTTTTCTTCCCGGGAGATAAGGTAGCTTACGGCATAGAATTTATTTTTTCTGTTCAGATCTCGCTTGCCGGACTTTTTATGTCTGTCCTGCTGAACAAAAGATACAAAGCATCCTGGATGTCCCTTTTGTTTTCAACTTCATATTCGTTCATGGCTTTTTTCTTCGGCTATTTCGTTCTGATGATCTATTTTGCCTGCATAGCCTTGCTTCCTCTGGTCATATATTTCCTGCTTGAATTCATTGATGGCAAAAGCAGTGCGGTTCCTCTTGTGATATCGAGCGCGCTCTACATTTATATAAATTATCATATGGGATTTATGCTGGTGATCTTCCTGACATTGGTTTTCATCTCCAGGATCATAGCAGATAGAGATAACGTCAAAATGCTCGGAAAGTTTTTTCTGGCCGGAGTGACTGTGCTTATGACAGATGGATTTTTCCTTGTCCGGACAGGACTGTCACTTATCGGAGAGAAGACTACAGATACAGCAAATTACGGCTTTTTCAGAAATTTTCCTTTGAATCAGCTCTTTGCCAACCTCTTTTCGGGCAGCACGAGAAATCAATATATGCCGCTTATGCATTGTTCGATTGCTGCTCTGTTTTTTGCATTGGTTTATTTTATGGCAAAGGAATACGGGATAAGAGAAAAGCTTGCTAATGCTTTCCTGCTGATCTCTGTTTGTTTAAGTCTTTGGATCAATACATTAGATGCTGTGTGGCATGGCTTTAATAATCCTGAAGAGTTTTATTATCGATATGCATATCTTGTCAGTCTTATCACTATAGTACTGGGTTACAAGGGATTTCTGACGCTGTATATGCCCGGAAGTGTGAAAAGCACGTCTACTGAAGGATGTATGACCGGAGAGACTGATAAAGCAGATAAGACAGCTGTGGACGAAGCAGGGAAAAAAGGAAGAACGTGGGTGATCGCTGCATTTTGTATACTTGCCATATATATATTGTGGCTTAAACTTACCGG
>CADCRB010000168.1 GCA_902803745.1 uncultured Lachnospiraceae bacterium | reverse complement strand
TGGATATAACTCCGGCGGAGTATGATCTATCCTCGCTCATCAACGATCTGGTAAACATGATCCAGCTCAGGGCGGACAATAAAGGACTGCTTCTGTCCTTAAATTTTGACCCCGCCATACCAAAGATACTCGTCGGAGACGAGATCCGTGTAAAGCAGATCATAACCAATCTTCTTACCAACGCTGTGAAGTATACAGAAAAAGGCAGGATCACCTTCTCAATGAAATATTCAAAGACAGATGATCCTGACTTTATCACGCTTGATGTCAGCGTCAAAGACACCGGCATCGGGATCAAACCGGAAGACCTGAAGCTTTTGTTTGAGAAATTCAGCCGCATCGAGGAGGAGCGAAACCGAAACATAGAGGGTACCGGTCTCGGTATGAGCATCACTCAGAAATTACTGGAGCTTATGGGATCTTCACTCGTGGTAGAGAGCGAATACGGACATGGTTCTGAGTTTTCATTCTCCATAAGACAGAAGGTGATACGCTGGGAGCCTCTCGGAGATTATCAGTCTGCCTACCAGAAGGTTCTGGAGCAGCGCAAGACCTATCAGAGATCTTTTGCGGCTCCTTCGGCCGAGGTCCTCGTCATTGATGATACACCAATTAATCTCGTCGTTTTCAGAAGCCTCCTAAAGCAGACTCTTATCCAGATCGATACTGCATCCAGCGGAGATGAAGGACTTGCCCTGGCCTCTCAGAAAAAGTATGACATCATCTTCTTTGATCACATGATGCCCGATAAGGATGGGATCGAAACCTTACACGAGCTTAAGGCACAGAGCGGCAATCCCAATCTGTCCACGCCCTCGATCTGCCTTACCGCTAACGCTGTCTCCGGCGCGAGGGATAAATATCTGGCGGAGGGCTTTGATGACTACCTGACAAAGCCAATAGATTACGCGAAGCTTGAGGATATGCTTATTTTATATCTGCCCAAGGATAAGACTGAGCTGACCGTATCGGGATCACCGCCTAAAAAACCTGCGAAAAAGAAGCAGCGGGACAAGCGCATTAAATCCCTGGCCGGCATCCCAGGTCTGGATGTCGATACCGGGCTTTTAAACAGCGAAGACGTTGATAACTATATCGAAAAGCTTAAGAATTTCTATAGTTTTATCGATGAAAACAAGAGCCTGCTGGACAGCCTGTCAAAGAACGGGGATCTGAAGAACTATGCCATAGGGATCAAGGCCTTAAAAGGCTCCGCTGATCAAATAGGCGCCGTAGAGCTGGCGGAGGAAGCCGGATCACTTGAGGCTGCCGCAGAAAACGGCGACGAATCTTTCATCCGGAGCAATCATGCTCTCTTTATAGAGCACTATACAGCACTTAAAGAGATATCAAAAGCTACGTCCTCCTGATGCCGCTTGACAAACGAGAACATTTGTTCGATAATAGGTCATGTGCACAGGAAGGAATAAATCATGAAACAGAATACTATTAGTGATCGTAAGGATTACAGCAGGATAATAGATCATCCTCATTTCCAGTCAAAGAAAAGACCGCGCATGACTATGATGCAAAGAGCTGCCCAGTTTGCACCCTTTGCTGCTCTTACCGGCTATACCGAAGCCGTGAATGAAACCGAGCGGGTCACGGATGACAAAAGGCTTCTGGCTGAGGATGCGATGACAGATATCGACCGGACTCTGCGCTATGCCATGCTCTCGCATAAGCCCGTCAGCATTACTTACTACATCCCGGATCCGGGAAAGCCCGGCGGTTCCTATGTGACAGCGACAGGCTGTATCCATCAGGTCGATATGCTTGAGGATGTCGTGATACTGGATGACGGCTCTGTGATACTCTTATACAATATCACCGATGCAGAGATCATGGATGATGCCCCGGATCCCATAAGCTGAATCTGACGCCGGGAGTAAGCAAGCTAAAAGTTCAGGGGATCAGTAAAAGGAAGCGAGATCATTGATCACTTCGCCTGCCATTGTTTCAGCTCCATATATAAGCTGCGTTCTCGAAAACCGGTTCAGCATGATGCCTTTGCTTTTTTCTTATACTCATACATTTTCTTATCTGCTCTTCTCACCACATCCGTCAGGGAGCGGTCGGTCGCGGGATCAAATTCAGCTATGCCCATTGATAAATGTACTTCCTCCCATTTATTCAATGCCGCAGCCGAGATATCAGCCTCCTCCTTTTCAAAAGAAGCTATGAGCTCTTCCCTGTTTTCATAATCCTGGTTTTTAAGCACCACCGAAAACTCATCTCCGCCTATGCGGAAGACCGGACTTCTGGAAAACGTGCTGCAGATCAGGTGGCTTGCTTTCTTAATATAAATATCGCCCTTATCATGTCCGTAGACATCATTCATCTTCTTAAGATTGTCGCAGTCAAATATTCCAACGGCAAATCTTATATTCTCTCTGTCATTATCTATCTGAGCCTGGAGCTCTTCAGAGTAAGAGGCAAATGCTCCCTTATTCTTTACAAGGGTAAGTGAGTCCACATAGACCTGCTCATTAAGATCGTTAATGTGATTCCTCATATTATTTGCAAGACGCTTGAAGGTGTTTGTCAGTCTTCCAAGCTCGTCATCCCTGTCATAATCCAGTCTGAAATCATAGTTCTCCATATCCACCATATTTGCAGCCTCAGTAAGCTCCTCCAGCGGCTTCGTGATACGCTTTGAATAAAACATTGTAAAGAGACTTGCTGCTATGAGCACCTCCACTGCCAGGATCAGGATATTATAGATCAGCATCTGCCAGTCCCCGTCGGTCTCCGAAACCGGCACTGTGACATTGAGTCTCATCCCGTTGCCAAGCTGAAGCCAGGCTGCCTTTTTATCCACTCCTTCAAAGGTATAAGTGATGAAGGTACTGTCACCCACTATCCCATCGGGAATGGGTGGCATAGTCTCCGGAGTCAGTTTTGAGACATCTATCCTCGGATGATAAAAGAGATTGCCCTCAGAATCATTCAGGAAAGCATAGCCGTTTTCATATAACCTTATGCTGTCTACCTGCTCAGCCATAACAGAATAATCTATCTCTATCCCAATGACCCCTACAAAGTCTCCCCTGCGGTATATGGGGACGTTGTAGGAGATCACGCGTTTGTCCAGATTATCTGTAATATAAGGGGGAAGCCAGATGGACCTGCCCTGATATTTGGGCACGGTAAACCATACAAGAGAGCTTGTGTCCGAGGTGTCATATTTTGTGATATCAGTGACCTCATGCTCTGTAAAGCCTTCACCGTCAAGATCCGTGTACCAGAAGCCTTTTACCGTTTTCGAGACCTCAGGATCTATCCGGTAATAATAGGTAAGCACACCATTAGTCTTTGATGCCATTTCATCAAAGTACTTCTCCACCCTGTCGACATGAGCCTGAAGCTCCTTATCATCAAGATCGTCTATATCCTTCTCTGCAAAGGAAGCAACCTTCTCCACGGATTTCTGTACGCTGTTGAAATAGTAGTCCAGATTCCTCTCTCCGGTCTCGCAGAGCAGGAGCAGCAGCTGGTCTGATTCACGGTGCTCGGTCTTTATTATAAATATGACACTTAAGATAGTGACGATAGTAACCGCCACTACTACCACCAGAAGTGTCATTACTGTTATTTTCGTTCTGAGAGATTTCATCAGTCTGACTCCTTAACAAACTTTGCCTCAAAATCGGTATGGTCCAGCGGACGGGAGAAATAATAACCCTGAACTACTGCGCAGCCCAGTTCCTTCAGAAGCTTGAGCTGCGCTTCGGTCTCCACTCCCTCGGCTATGACCGGGATGTCCATATTCCTGGCAATTCCAAGGATAAGTGCCAC
>CADCRB010000167.1 GCA_902803745.1 uncultured Lachnospiraceae bacterium | reverse complement strand
TGCTGGTAGTTAAGATAGAAGAATATGAAAAGAACAGAAAGCTGGTGTACCTTTCGGAGGATACGCCGGCTTTTTGTCTGTATACCAAAGAGATAGCGGGATTTGATATAGAGGAAGGCAAAGAGCTTTCGGAGGAGACCTTTGAAAAGATAACGGAGCTTTTGTCTAAAAGAGCCAGAGAGCGGTCTCTCTATCTGCTGGCTGATATGGCGCGGACCGAGTATCAGCTGAGAAAAAAGCTTAAGGACGGAATGTACCCGGAGGAAGCTATTGACTCAGCTATAGAATATTGCAAGGGTAAGCATTATATCGATGACGAAGATTATGCAAGAAGGTTTATATCCTCAAAGGCCGACAGGCTTTCCCGCAGGATGATCGAGAAGAAGCTTTATGAAAAAGGCATAGACCGCGACACTATTACCCTGGCTTTTGAAGATGCCGGAATATCTGAGACCGATACCGTACGATCCATCATAAGTAAAAAGTATCCTGAGATGTCGGAGTGGACTTTTGAGGATAAGCAAAAGGTCATAAGAAAGCTGTTAAATGCGGGATTCTCATATGATGCGATCAAGGATGCGCTGCAATGATCGTGCCTGCCTGTCCCTTCAGGGTGACTTGACATAACTTGTAAATCATTCTATCATATTTTGATGTGTCGGGATTTGTTCCGGCATATACCAAAACTTAATTAGGAGGTACTCCTGTATGATGTCGACAATGCTTTTAGTTGTCATCTTTGCAGTAGTACTGGTTATCGCTATTGTCGTCACGGCTTTTGCGGCATCCCGGCATACGGAGAAAGTTTTCAATGAGAAGCTCGGAAGAGCCGATGAAAAAGCCAGACAGATCATAGATGATGCGCTTAAGGAAGCTGAGGAAAAGAAGCGTGAGGCTCTGCTGGAGGTAAAGGAAGAATCCATCCAAAAGCAGAATGAACTTGAGAAAGAGATCAAGGATAGACGCGCAGAGGTTTCAAGGCTCGAAAGAAGGGTGCAGCAGAAGGAAGAATCTGTCGATAAGAAGGCTGACGCCATAGATAAGCGAGAATCCAGTATCGCTGCCAGAGAGGAGGAGCTGGCTAAGGACAAGGAAAAGATAGCCAAGCTCAACGAAGAACGTTTACGGGAACTCGAGAAGATTTCGGGACTTACCTCTGAACAAGCGAAGGAATATCTTTTAAAAATTGTAGAAGATGATGTGAAGCACGAGTCCGCTGTGATGATTAAGGAATATGAGTCACGTGCGAAGGAAGAAGCGGACAAAAAGGCCAAAGAGTTTGTTGTGAGCGCTATACAGCGCTGTGCTGCCGATCAGGTAGCAGAGACGACCATTTCCGTGGTACAGCTCCCGGGTGATGACATGAAAGGTCGTATCATCGGTCGTGAGGGAGGGAATATCAGCACGATAGAGACTCTTACCGGAGTCGATCTTATTATTGATGATACGCCGGAAGCTGTGATACTCTCAGGGTTTGATCCTATCAGAAGAGAGGTAGCACGTATTGCTCTGGAGCGGCTAATAGTAGATGGCCGTATACATCCAGCCCGCATCGAGGAGATGGTTGAGAAGGCTCAGAAGGAAGTCGAGCAGCAGATAAAGGATGAAGGAGAGGCCGCTGCTTTGGAAGTAAGCGTGCATGGTATTCATCCGGAGCTGATAAAGCTTCTCGGAAAGATGAAATTCAGGACAAGCTATGGCCAGAATGCTTTGAAGCATTCTATAGAGGTGGCGCAGCTTACCGGTCTTCTGGCTTCGGAGATCGGTGGTATCGATATAAGGCTCGCGAAACGCGCGGGATTGCTGCATGATATCGGCAAAGCTGTAGATCATGATATGGAGGGGAGCCATGTCCAGCTGGGATCTGAGATCTGCCGGAAGTTTAAGGAATCTCCCATAGTAATCAATGCCGTAGAATCACATCACGGCGACACTGAAGCCACATCACTTATTGCCTGCCTTGTACAGGCTGCGGACACGATCTCCGCTGCAAGACCGGGGGCCAGAAGGGAAACCCTGGAGAATTATACAAACAGGCTTACACAATTAGAAGATATTGCAGATTCCTTTAAGGGAGTCGAGAAATCCTTTGCTATTCAGGCAGGAAGGGAAGTCCGGGTCATCGTGATTCCGGAGCAGGTTACGGATTCTGAAATGGTGCTTATGGCCAGAGATATTGCAAAGCGCATAGAAGGCGAGATGCAGTATCCGGGTACGGTCAAGGTAAGCATGATAAGAGAGTCAAGAGTGACAGACTACGCTAAGTAGAAAAAAGAGCCTGATGATCTTAGGATTATCAGGCTCGTTCATATTATCTGTGATATTGTAGATGAATGCTCCCGGCTTTGCCGGAATATATTATATAGAGGACATAATGAAGGGAAGAATAGGTGATTTCGCTATAATAGGCGCAATAGTGGTGATCATAGGGGTTCTGATCTTTATGAAGAAGGATGCCATCATGGAGGCACTTCATATTGAACCTAAAGGAAATAGTGCCACAGAGACTGAAACGGATACAGAGGAGCCGTCAGTGGAGACTGCTGCAAATGATGCAGCGGCAGCGGATGCGGGCAGCTCTGATCAGGCTCCGGCTGCGCAGGACGGTGAGGCAGCTGCTGATACCTCGCAGACGTCTGTCTCCCAGGAGTCGCCATCAGGGGGCACCGGCATTTCGGTGCAAAACAGCGTCAAGGTCAAGGATCCTCTTCTTGAAGCCAAAAATGTGAAAGAACCTGAAGGTACTGCCGTGGTTCCGGAGGCAGGTCTTATTGAGAATAATATAATCGGTGCATCATGGACCGAGATAAAGAACAGCTACAGTTATACCGATTTTGAGGCTGAGCAGGAGGATATAGCGCAGTTAAGATTCCTGGATGACGGTAACTTAAAATATTACCAGTCTCCTGCATCAGGTGAGATCTTCGGTGTCCAGGATGATACTATAGTAGCTTATTTAAAAAGATGGGAAGGAACTCCTCTCAACGAAGCTATCGCAGTAGAGGGCCTTTTTGATGTCGAGCCTTATATATATCAGTGTACTGATCATTTAAATCTTTATGAATGGAAGATCGCCAATTGCTATGTCGGACTTCTTATAGAGGATACCGGCAGCGGTGTCGAAAAAAACGCCCCTCTCTATGCCGAAAGCTACGTGCTGCAGAGAAGGATCAACAGCTTCTTCAAATAAGATGTCGGGAGTCTCAGATTATCTTAAAGAGTATCCGTTTGTTTCCAAAGTCCTTTTTACAGACAAGGTATCAAAGGCAAATGCGCTGATCCGTCAGCTTAATAACTCTGCGGGGACAGCCTGCTCGGGGCTTGCTGCATATACCGTGCGTGACTATGCACGTGAGATCGTAACGGCATATCATGCCTGGCAGGATGCTGCGGGAGTATCTTCTGTAGCCCCGAAGTATATAAGCTCTGAGTCAGGAGCATATATTCTTGAAAATATCCTTAAGCAAAATGAAATAGAGTCTTTTAAGAAGGAGAGCCTTACCCGTGCGACAGTAAGAGATATAAGGAAATGCATGGATGAGATCCGTATAAACGGACTGACCGATGCCGGAAAGGGCTCCGGTGATAAAAGACTTAAGGATCTGCTGTGTCTTTTGGGGCTCTATGAGGATAAGCTCGAAAAGGATGACCTATATGACGATGCAAGGACTGTCGATAAAGCGGTCGAATATCTGAGAGAAGGCAATACGGGCGAGTGGATGTTTGGCCTTGATGAGTGCAGATATATCTTCCTTTCAGGTGACAGATTCAGCCGCAGGGAAAGAGAGCTTATGGGGCTTCTGGCATCGATCTCCGGTAACGCTCTTACAGAGGTTTCTTATATCCAGGAATTTGCTAAAGCCAATATCCATGCATCATACTCTGTATACAGCAGCTATGGTATCGCCAATGAAGTAAAGCTTGTGGCAGACCGTATCTATGATATCAGCACACATTCTGCAAGGATCGCCTTCGATTCGGTAAGTGTATATTACTCAAATCCCCGATATATCAACTTCATAAAGGCTGCATTTGATGCGTTCAATATAAAATATAAGATAGTATCGGGAAATCCCGCCAGGGAGCTGAATCTGATAAGATTCATGCTGTCATGTCTTGAATGCGCCGAAAATGATATGCTCTATGCTGATCTTGAAAAAGTGGTGCTGAACCCGCTCGCTACATTTAAGAACATCAGCGAGGACAATGTAGTCTC
>CADCRB010000166.1 GCA_902803745.1 uncultured Lachnospiraceae bacterium | reverse complement strand
TTGAAATGCGAGCCGCTTGTAGTCGGAGCGGGACTTAAAACAGGACTCAACATCCATCTGGATGATCCCTCCACCCTTGGAGCCGATCTTGTAGTGGATTCTGTTGCGGCAATGAATATCTACGGTACTCCTTCCATTGTCATAGACATGGGTACCGCGACAACCATGACAGTATTAAATAAAGAAGAAACCTATATCGGAGGAGCGATCTTCCCCGGACTTAATGTATCTGTGGAAGCCCTTGCCGCGGGCACATCCCTGCTCCCGAGAGTATCTCTTGGAGCTCCGAAGAAGCAGATAGCCACTAATACCATGGATGCCATAAAGAGCGGAATAATATACGGCGAGGCTTCGCGTATTGACGGAATGATCGACAGATTTGAGAAGGAGCTTGGCTATAATACAAAAGTTATTGCCACAGGAGGCCTCGCATCTGTTATCATCCCGCATTGTTCTCATGAAATAATCATAGATCCGGATCTCATGCTAAAGGGGCTTAAGATGATCTATGATAAAAACAGGTAGGATACTGTATGTTGCAGAAATTCAGGCAGCTGTCCAGGGAAGTGGTGGACAGAAATGTTATATTTGATTACTGTAAGGATAAGGTAGAGCTTCCGGACGGCAAGATAGAGGAATATGTCGCCTGTGTCCATAAGGGAGCCAGCGCAGTGGTGCCTGTGCTTCCCGACGGACGTATCCTTATGGTCCATCAGTACAGATATGCCATAGACAGAAATACCGTGGAGATCCCCGCAGGGGGAAGGAACGGAGTAGAAGAATCCTTTGAAGCAGCTGCAAAACGTGAACTGGAAGAAGAGACAGGCTATACCACGGACGAGGAGCTGACACATCTTATCACTATCGCTACGGCGATCGCTTACTGCAACGAGATCATTGAGGTCTATGTTGCAAAGAATCTGAGAAAAACTTCCCAGCATTTGGATCCGGACGAATTTATTGATGTCGTTCCGTATGATCCGGAGGATCTTAAAGCCATGATTTTTGAGGGCAGAATACAGGACTCAAAGACCATAGCATCGCTCATGTCGTATTTTCATAAATACTTAACATAAATTCGTAAAAATTTGTTTAAAATTTTTTTTTCACAAAATGTCGGTCGAAGTATAATTGAGGGTCACAACATGTTGTGATTTTATTTCAAAAGTGGTGAAATGTGTCCAGTTTTCTACAAATTATCGGTTTGCTTTTCCATGTTTAAGCCATTATAATGTTCTGAGTGGTTAGCCTGTTCAAGGCGAAACCGCTAATGGAGAGGGAACTATTGGGAATATGGAAGACCGTATCGAAGCGTTCATAAGTTATTTACATAATATCAAAAAGACTTCGAAGAATACAGAACTGTCTTATAGAAGAGATCTAAAAAAGATGGTCGCCTTTTTGCAATCGAAAGGTATAGACGATCCTTCTGAAGTAACATCGGAGATCCTTAAAGAATATATCGAAAACAGTGAGGAAGGAAAAGCAGCTCCTGCCTCCGTTTCCCGTGCTATTGCGTCAATGAGGGCTTTTTATTCTTATCTGGAGAAGGAGGGAGTGCTTTCCTCCAATCCCACAGAGGGACTTAAGGCTCCAAAGATAGAAAAGAAGCTGCCCCAGATCATGACCATGGACGAGGTCGTCCGGCTTTTGAATCAGCCCTCCGGGGATACGCCGAAGGAGATTAGGGATAAGGCCATGCTGGAGCTTTTGTATGCTACCGGGATGAGAGTCACGGAGCTTATCACCTTGAAGGTAGATGACGTGAACCTTCAGATGAACTATGTGGACTGTCATGATCCCCATAAGGACAGAGTCATTCCTTTCGGGATAGAAGCCAGGAATGCTATAAGGAATTATATGGAGCATTCCAGAGATGCATTGATCGCCAATAATGATGAGAAGACTTTATTTGTTAATATGTCCGGAGAGCCCATGAGCAGGCAGGGTTTCTGGAAGCTCATCAAGTATTATACAAAGAAAGCGGGCATTGAGATGGATATCACGCCGCACACCCTGCGTCACAGCTTCGCGGCACATCTCGTGGAGAACGGCGCTGACTTAAGATCCGTTCAGGAGATGCTCGGACATTCTGATATTTCCACTACACAGATTTACGCTACACTCAGTCATAATCATATTCGAGAGGTATACGCTAAGGCGCACCCGAGGCGGTAAAACACTGTATTCCAGTATGTGATCAATGTACCGGACCTGTTTCAAAAGATGGAGTCCGGAGTTGGATATATTTTTTTAGAGGGAATTGTGGAGCCGTTTTTTACAGGCATTTGATTTGTCAGAAAATATGAGAGGAGACAACAATGACACCATATGCAGAAATGACTAAAGATGAAATGAAGCGTACCCTTTCCGAACTGCTTGTAGAGTACGACAAATTCCAGAATCTGGGTCTGAATCTTGATATGAGCCGCGGTAAGCCGTGCAAGGAGCAGCTCGATCTGTCAATGGGTATGATGGATGCGCTCTACTCGGGAGCGGATATGACTTGCGAAGACGGGACGGACTGCCGTAATTACGGCGGACTCACAGGTATTAAGGAAGCGAAAGTCCTGATCGGCGATATGATGGAGAATAATCCGGATAATATCATCATTTACGGAAATTCCTCCCTTAACGTGATGTATGATACTATCTCAAGAGCCATGACACACGGCATCCTTGGACATAAGCCCTGGTGCAAGCTGGATCACGTTAAATTCCTCTGTCCTTCGCCCGGCTATGACAGACATTTTAAGATCACAGAATATTTTGGCATTGAGATGATCCCCGTTGAAATGACGCCCTCAGGTCCTGATATGGATACTGTTGAGAAGCTTGTCAGCGAGGATGATTCCATAAAGGGTATCTGGTGTGTTCCGAAGTATTCCAATCCTCAGGGTTATTCTTATTCAGATGAGACGGTCAGACGTTTCGCAAGGTTAAAGCCCGCAGCTCCTGATTTCAGGATCTTCTGGGACAACGCTTACTGTGTGCATCACCTTTATGACACTCATCAGGATCATATCATCGAGATACTGGCAGAATGCAAGAGGGCAGGAAATGCTGATCTGGTCTACAAGTTTGCATCTACCTCAAAGATCACCTTCCCTGGAAGCGGTATCGCGAGTCTTGCAGCATCCCTAAATAATCTGGAGGATATAAAGGCCCAGCTTAAGAATCAGACCATAGGCCACGATAAGGTGAACCAGCTTAGGCATGTCAGATTCTTTAAGGATATCCATGGAATGTGCGAGCATATGAGAAAGCATGCCGATGTAATAAGACCCAAGTTTGAAGCGGTAGAGGAGATCTTTGACAGGGAGCTTTCGGGACTTGGCATAGGAGAGTGGACAAAGCCCAACGGAGGATACTTCATAAGCTTTGAGACATTGCCGGGATGTGCTAAGGAAGTAGTGGCAAGAGCAAAGAAGGCAGGCGTCACTATGACAGGCGCAGGCGCTACCTGGCCCTACGGTAAGGATCCGAGGGACAGTAATATAAGGGTAGCACCGAC
>CADCRB010000165.1 GCA_902803745.1 uncultured Lachnospiraceae bacterium | reverse complement strand
TTATACATACATTTCCCTTGCCCTTTCCCTGACGGATTCCTCCGGCAGATCATTTATGAGCCCTGAGAGGACGATGCGCACAGTAGAAATCTCATTTTCTCTGGCTATAATATAGGCAGCCAAAGGACCTATTGTATAGGGATGAGTGATCTCGCTTCTGATATTTCTGATTATGAGATTGTCGCACCATCTTTCAAATGCAGAAGGAGATTTCTTAAGCTCGGGTACGGCATCCGAATATTTTGTCAGGGTCAGATAATCATAGATTGCATCCATTCCCTCGGCTGCAGCTTCCGAAAGCTTTTCTGTGTCAAGCGTTTCACAGGGGGCAAGAGCTTCTTTTATGAAATTTTTGTCTTTTCCTGTTTTGACCGCGCGTATCGCAATCTTAATATCGGCTGAAGCCACTTTCAGTCCGGCGTAGAGTTCCAACACGGGTGATCCGGATTTCTTTGCCGCAGCACCTATCGCATTGAGCGCGGCTTTATCAATGATCACATCTGTCAGCTGTCCGTCATGAGTGTGAAGCAAAGTCTCCAGTGCTTTTTCCGCTACAGGCTCCATTTCGTCCGGCAGTGGTGAAAAATCTCTGGTCTCAACAGCTTCTTCCAGGACGTGCGGTTCTATAGTGCCTCCGCTGATGAAGATATCTGGATGTTTGCCGGCTGTAAGCGCTTCTTTGACAGCAGCTTTGAGATTGTGATAGTCGTTCTCTATAAGGAGGACGTCAAATACCGACATATCATCCACGAGTTCTCCGATAAGATCCCATGTTTTTTTCTTCTCAGCAGAAAGCATTTTCTCAACTCTGTCGGATTCCGTGCTGTATTCATCCGGCATGTGCCAGCCCTTATCCTGAAGAAGACGCATAGCTTCCTCTGTGGTTCTTGCGCCCAGGAGCTGATCTATAAAAGACTGGTTCAAAAGTGTCAGTTCTCTTGAACGTATACGCGCGACCGCATAATAATATTGATTATCGGTCATTTACGCCTCCGCCTTATCAAAAAGTACCTTTGAAACTTTGTCCGTGAGTCGTTCACGACTCGCGTCAATGAGAGCTTTGAACGTACAGTTCTGCTCTACGCCGCCGTAAGAAAGAATGAAACCTCCCTCCGTACCAATTGTATCAGGAGAAAGAGAAAGCTTTCCGGCCGTAAGAGCGCTATTCAGATCCTTCTCAAATGAAGAAGGAAGCCTCTTTTTATCAGCGGCCGAGAAAATGATAGTTCCGTCCTCCGGAAGTGCGTTCTTTACGGCTATCTTCTTTATAGTATCAATATACTGGTCATCCGGCAGAGATATGAGTTTTTTCTCAGCCTCTTCAAAAACTTCGGCTATGATATCCTGCTTTTCGGAAAGGATGGCCTTGCGCTTTAATAGAGCGGCTGCAGACTCGGCACGTGAGACAGTATCCTCAGCACCTTTCTTTCCCCGTTCCTCTATTGAACGACACTCGTCACTTACAGATGCCTCAGCTTCTTTTTTTATTTCCTCGGCTCTTTTCTTAGCATCGTTTATCCTCTGCGCCACGGCTTCATCGGACTCAGCCTTGATACTCCCAAGTATCTTGTCTAATCCTGCCATTTATGATCCTCCGTAATCTTTATCAAGCGCCAAATCAGCGGGGAATACCGTTGATAGCAAGGATCGAGATAAGAAGCGCAAGGATAGCGTATGTCTCAACCATTGCAGGGAAGATCATTGACTTACCGAACTGATCGGGTCTCTTTGCTACAAGACCTATGGAAGCTACTGAAGCCTTTGACTGCTGCATTGCGGATACAAGTCCTACAAATGCCATGGGAAGGCAGGCAAAGAGATACATAAGACCGGTTCCAACGCTCATTCCCGTGTCAACCTGTCCGCCTAAAAGACCGATGTTTGAAAGTGCGATGAATGCTATCAGCAGACCGTAGATTCCCTGTGTACCGGGAAGAAGCTGAAGGATCAAAGCCCTCGAGAACTGGGAAGGATCCTCAGTTACAAGCCCTGCTGCTGCCTGACCTGCTCGGCCTACACCGATCGCAGATCCAATGCCCGCGAAGAGTGCTGCTGATGCTGCTCCCAAAAGTGCTAATGCGATACCCATTTAATTATCCTCCTTAAACTTAATATACTTTGTATTTATTGAAAAAGGCGTAAACTTACGCCCTCCCCCACTATAGAATTTGCTGAAAAACTCCACATACTGCAGTCTGTTCGCATGTACATAAGCACCGAGCGCATTGATCGCAAGGTTCAAAACATGGCCGACCAGGAATATCAGTATGAAGAAGATGACGCCTATCACAGGCGTGCCCGCAACCATGGAGCCCATCTGATTGAAGACTGATGAGATGACCGAGGTGGCAAGACCCAGAGCCAGCAGTCTCGAATATGACAAAAGATCCGAAAGATAGCTGGTTACACCATACAGACCATACAGGCCTTTGAGAGTGCGTTTGAACCAGTTTTTTGATTCTCGTCCGTCCATAAGGATGATGCCTATAGCACCTATAACCGCCATGACCTTGCCAACATTTCCGGCGGCTGGTGAGATCTTGTCTAAACCGAACATACCTGTCACCATATCTGTCGTAAGTCCGAAGAGAATCAGACCTCCGACAAGCAGAAGCCAGAGTATCGAATCCGATATGGCATCAACGTACCGTTTTGTCTTCATAGCGGTATAAAAATTGATGATAAGACCGGCAAAAAGATGAATGATGCCGATGGCGAAACAGAGAACCAGCATCTTCATGGGCTGCGACAGCGGATCGATCACCTTGGGTATGGCAAGATCCTTTCCAAAGAATGTCTTAGCGATGACCGTGGGCGCATCTCCAAAATAGCTTCCGAAGAGAACGCCTGACAGCATGGTACCGATGCCGCAATAGAAGAACATCGTCAAAGTCTTTCTCATTGACTGCTCCATGTTCTTCATCTTTTTAATAAGAACAAATGTCGCTATGGACATTACAGCACCATAGGCAAAATCCGAAAGCATCATACCAAACAGGATGTAATAGAAACAAGCTACAGGAGTGGTAGGATCGAGCTCCCCCTTGCCCGGCATGGAGTAGCTTTCGATGACTCCTTCCATAGGACCTGCAAACGGTCCGTTCTTCAAAAGAACCGGAACATCCTCAGACGGATCAGGATCTGACATCTCTATCGCAAGCTCATATCTGCTCATCAGAGCGTTCTCAAGAGCTTCCGCATCCTTAGCGGGAACATATCCCTCAACCACGAATATGCGCTTTGACTGCTCCAGGGTTCCCAGAACTTCGTATTTTGCGGCTCGCATGCTGAAATAATCAGAAATGAACTTTATATCATCTCTCTTATCGGCGTAGGACGCTATGCGTTCCCTTGTCGAATCAATCTTTTCGAGAGCAGCGGTCCTTTCCTTTTCATAAGCCTCTATCTGGGCAGCCGGAACCAGGTCGGAAACCGGCGGACGCTGGAAGTTCATACGACGCAAAGCATCATCTATGGCATTCTTGTCGGACTTAAGACATGAGATAAATACTGAGGTGAAATTGTCCTCAGCTGTAATGATACTGATATCAATGGCCTCAACATCCGGCGCGTTCTTTGCCAGGAGTTCGGCTATCTCGGATTCTGTGATCTTCTCGGGAAAAGTCCCTATGAAAGCTGCCGTTTTCTTCGTACCCGCAAAAGACAGCGGATATTCCAGCGTGGACCAGGGTGTCAGAGCCTCAATTTGTGTCGTAATACGCGGCACATCGGCTTTGGCCTCAGTCTGCTCCTTGTCCAGACGAAGAATGTCCGTTACTATCTTCATCAAGGTA
>CADCRB010000164.1 GCA_902803745.1 uncultured Lachnospiraceae bacterium | reverse complement strand
TCCTGGTGCTGGCCGCCGTTCAGGGACAGCACTATCACAAATACAGTCAGTCCTGTGTATATGAGCCACCTCGGAACTAAGGGCAGCTTACCGAAAAGCCTGTATATATCATGCTTCAAGCCAATATAATCCACTATCATAAGCACAGCTATAAGCGAAAGGATCCATGCGATCTTATAGGCATCAAGCTGCATGTTATTCAGCATCATGATCCAGGATCCTGCTATATGCCTAAGTCCACGGTGCATATGTGTCGCTATATATATCGCATCTTTCGTATTATTTGCCCTGAAAAAGCTCCAGGCAAAGCTCACCATAGCGAAAGTCAGTATCCCATGTCCTATATTCCAGGGGACGCTCCGCACTATGTCGCGCTCCTTCTTCCCACGGTTTTCTTTCTTCGATAGATGCTTGTGGCAGAAGTCCTCGATCACCTGATACAGGCCATGAAGTCCGCCCCATATGACAAATGACCAGTCGGCGCCATGCCAAAGTCCGGAAAGAAGCATGGTCAGCATCAAGTTTACATAATGTCTAATCTCCGAAACCCTGCTTCCACCCAGAGGAATATAAACATAATCGCGGAACCAGGACGAAAGAGAAATATGCCATCTGGTCCAGAATTCCTTATCCGATCTGGAATAGTAGGGGCTTTTGAAATTATCCATGCAGCGGATGCCGAGAAGTCTCGCCGTCCCCATCGCTATATCCGAATATCCTGAAAAATCGCAATATATCTGGAAGGTATAAAATACCGTCGCTGTGATCAGGGTAAGACCGAAATAGAACTGAACATTGTCAAATATCATGTCCGAATATCTCGCAAGAGTATCGGCCACTATAAGCTTCTTGAAAAATCCCCACAGCATCTGCCTGAGTCCTAATACAGCCTCTTCATAATCAAAATCAGCCGGCTCATTGATCGATGGAAGTATATCCTCCGCTCTGTTAATGGGGCCTGACATTACCGTGGGAAAGAAGGCCACAAAAGCCATATATTTAATGAAATTCTTCTCAGCGCTTATCTTTCCCCTGTAAACGTCCACCACATATCCGATGGCAGTAAAGCTGTAGAAGGAGATGCCTATGGGCATTGCAAGCTTCAGGGTTGAAGGAGCAAAGCTGATCGAGAGGAGTGAGCAGATGCCTGCCAGCGTACCAAGAAAGAAGTTCGCATATTTGAAAAATGCGAGAATACCAAGAACGATCACAACAGCTGCTGCAACATATTTCTTCGTACCGGCAGACAGAGTTTTTTTGTCCTCAATAAATCTCCCTGCAATATAGGTCACGAAGGCAACTGCCCCAAGCAGCAGAATAAAAACCGGTCCACCGTACATATAAAAGATAATGTCGGCAATAAAGAGCGCTATATAGCGGAATCTTGCGGGTACTGCCCAATACAGCAGGAATATCAGAGGCAGAAAAAACGCAAATGTTATCGATGTAAAAAGCATCTATGTATTATTCCTTTATTCCTATTGACATAGTATAGATTAAGCTCTATACTGTTTCAAATAGTATACCATAAATACAAAAACGTATAAACTGAAGACTTTGGCTGAGATTGCCCGAAGATAAAAGCTGTCCGGCCGGTCCAATAAAAATAACAAGGAGTTTGTAATGAAGATCTCAACAAAGGGAACTTACGCTATTCAGGTGATGCTGGATCTTGCGATCCATAATACAGGAGAAAACATAAATGTAAAGAAGATAGCCGAAAGGCAGGATATCTCCGAAAAATATCTCGAGCAGATCATAGCGGTGCTTAACAAAGCCGGTTTCGTAAAGTCGATACGCGGCGCACAGGGCGGTTACCGTCTTGCAAAATCTCCTGACAGCTATACTGTCGGAGATATTCTCCGTATAACCGAAGGACCTCTGGAGCCTGTTTCTCCGGCTGATTCTCCCCTCTCCGTCTGGACAAAGCTAAAAGATGCGATCGACGGAGTCGTTGACAATGTGACCCTGCAGGATCTGGTGGATGAGGAAACATCCCGCCTGGGCGGAGACTATATCATATAAGGGAATCATCGTCGTTATTTCCGTTATTCACACCGTTATCATCACCCCGGTCCGCTCCGTTTCTGTCATCGTCTGATTTATCCGGGGTTTTGCTGTCAAACAGCTCATCAAGGCGCATTCTGGCGCCATCCTCGTCGAGTTTTGTACTTATTGCCTTATCAAGAATCTCCAGATCGGTTTCCAAAGCCTTCTTTGCTTTCTCCACGGCGCTTACTGTCTTTTCATCCTTAGGATTCTGACGAAGGTATTCATCTGCGGCCTC
>CADCRB010000163.1 GCA_902803745.1 uncultured Lachnospiraceae bacterium | reverse complement strand
GCGCTTTTTCCTGAGGAGGCGGATGCTTATTTTCTGAGGGGGCGCACTTATCTCGCGCTTCAGGATACGGATAATGCAAAGTCGGATTTTGATAAGGTAGTAAAGCTTTCGCCAAATGATCCTGATCTTTATATCCAGATATATGAAGCACTGACGGATGCAGGTTTTTCTTCTGACGGGGAGAGATATCTGAAAAGTGCGATGGAGCTCAATACCAAGCTGTCATCTTTCCAAAAGGGTCGCCTGTACTACTGCATGGGTGATTATGAAAGGGCAAAGGAAAATCTGGAGAATGCGGTAAGGAACGAAAAGGATCCGCAGGCCACGCTTTATCTTGGACGGACCTATGAGGCGATGGGTGATATGAACTATGCGTCTTCGCTTTACAGATCGTATCTTGAGAATGATCCCGGAAATGCACAGGTTATGAACCAGCTGGGGCTTTGCCTTATGAGCCTCGGTGATTACAATGGAGCTCTTGATATTTTTAACAGAGGCCTGGAGCTGAAGGATCCTGCTATGGATCAGTCTCTTTGGTTTAACGTTATTGCAACATACGAATATCTGGGAGATTTTGAACGGGCAAAGACTATGATGAACGACTACCTTAAGGAATATCCCGATGATGAGGAAGCAGTGAGGGAGAATGAGTTCCTTGCTACAAGATGATAGGGTAAACAGGGTTTAGAGAATAAGAACGGACTGAGCCGGAGAGGCCGGAGTTTCCAGAGGAGTATAAGAGATGTTTTATGTAGTAAAGAGAGACGGTCAAAAGGCGGATTTTGACATTACAAAGATAAATGATGCCATAGTAAAAGCCTTTGTCGCCTGTGAAAAACAGTATAATAATGACATCATAGAACTGCTTGCACTGCGTGTCACAGCGGATTTCGAGGAGAAGATCGTAAACGATGCCATCGGGGTTGAGGACATACAGGATTCTGTAGAAAAGGTTCTCAATCAGGCGGGCTTTACCGAGGTGGCAAAGTCCTATATCCTCTATAGAAAACAGCGCGAGAATGTGCGCAATATGAACTCCGCGATATTAAACTATCGTGATGTCGTTAATTCCTATGTGCATAATGAGGACTGGAGAGTAAAGGAAAATTCAACGATCACCTACAGTGTGGGCGGACTGATCCTGTCGAATTCGGGAGCGGTGACGGCTAATTACTGGCTGTCCGAAATATATGATCAGGAGATAGCTGACGCCCACAGGGACTGCGATATGCACATACATGATCTGTCGATGCTGACAGGATATTGCGCGGGCTGGTCGCTGATGCAGCTTCTTCAGGAAGGACTCGGCGGGATCAAGGGCAAGATATCCTCTTCTCCGGCAAAGCATCTTTCGGTACTCTGCAACCAGATGGTAAATTTTCTTGGTATTATGCAGAATGAGTGGGCGGGGGCTCAGGCATTCTCATCCTTTGATACTTATCTTGCGCCTTTTGTCCGGGCTGAAAACCTGACATACAGGGAGGTTAAGCAGTGTATAGAATCGTTCATTTTCGGAGTTAATACTCCGTCGAGATGGGGGACTCAGGCACCATTTACAAACATTACACTTGACTGGACCGTCCCTGAAGATCTGGCGGAAATGCCTGCGATTGTCGGAGGAAAGCCACAGGATTTCTGCTATAAGGACTGCAAGAAGGAAATGGATATGGTGAACCGTGCCTTTATCGAGACAATGATAGAGGGTGATGCAAACGGCAGGGGATTCCAGTATCCTATTCCCACATATTCGATCACCAGGGATTTTGACTGGTCTGATTCGGAAAATAACAGACTGCTCTTTGAGATGACAAGCAAGTATGGGACTCCTTATTTTTCGAACTACGTTAACTCGGATATGAAACCGTCAGATATAAGATCCATGTGCTGCAGGCTCCGTCTGGACTTGAGGGAGCTTCGTAAGAAGAGCGGGGGCTTCTTCGGATCGGGTGAATCTACAGGATCGATAGGAGTGGTAACTCTTAATATGCCCCGTCTTGCCTATCTGTCGATCAGTGAGAATGATTTCTTCTCACGTCTGGACAGACTTATGGATATAGCGGCAAGGTCCCTGAAGATAAAGAGAGATCTTGTATCCAAGCTGCTGGATGAGGGACTCTATCCATACACTAAGAGGTATCTTGGTTCGTTTAAGAATCATTTCTCAACAATCGGAGTGGTCGGAATGAACGAAGCCTGTCTTAATGCAAACTGGCTTGCTAAAGATCTTACCCACAGGGAATCCCTTGATTTCACAAAAAAAGTTCTGACTCATATGAGAGAAAGACTTATCGAGTATCAGGAGCGGTACGGTGATCTTTATAATCTTGAGGCTACGCCTGCCGAGAGCACGGCATACAGGCTTGCAAAGCATGACAGGATAAAATATCCGAATATCATCACTGCCGGAGAGCCGGGGGAGACTCCATATTATACAAATTCATCACATATGCCTGTCGGCTTTACGGATGACATCTTTGATGCATTGGACAAGGAAGATGAGCTTCAGGTCCTATATACTTCCGGGACGGTATTTCATGCCTTTCTGGGAGAGAAACTTCCTGACTGGAGAGCGGCGGCAGAGCTTGTAAAGAAGATATCGGACAATTATAAGCTTCCCTACTATACGATAACGCCTACTTACTCAGTCTGTCCGGACCACGGATACCTTGCGGGCGAACAGAAGACCTGCCCAAGATGCGGAAAGGCAACAGAGATTTACTCGAGGATAACCGGTTATTACAGACCGGTACAGAATTGGAATGACGGAAAAATACAGGAGTTTGCAGACAGGAGAACATATGATATCGAAACTGATTGACAGGATAGTCGAAAAAAAAGCACCGATAGTTGTCGGATTGGATCCTAATCTTAAGTTTGTGCCAAAGCATCTGATCAGATCTGCGACAGATGAAAAGGGAGAGACTCTGGAGGCTGCGGCGGATGCGATCCTGGCATTTAACAAGTCGATAATCGATGCGACTTATGACATTATACCCGCAGTGAAACCACAGATAGCAATGTATGAGCAGTTTGGGATCCCCGGGCTTATTACCTACGTGAAGACGGTGGAATATGCTCATGAGAAGGGACTTGTGGTCATAGGCGATGTGAAGCGCGGAGATATTGGCTCGACATCAGAGGCATACGCCATAGCCCATCTTGGTGAGATAAAGATCGGTGAGACGATACACAAACCATTTGATGAGGATTTCGCAACGGTAAATCCGTATCTCGGAAGCGACGGAGTAAAGCCTTTTGTGGATGTGTGTAATAGATGCGACAAAGGTATATTCGTACTGGTAAAGACTTCAAATCCCTCAAGCGGAGAGTTTCAGGATCAGATCATATCGGGAGGGGCAGCATCGGAGGATACGGAAGATCTCGACAGACTTGAAGGCGCTGAAGGAACAGCTGCTACGGGAAGGCCTTTATTTGAACTGGTCGCTGACAAGGTGAGAGAATGGGGCAGCGAATCCATGGATGGCTCATATAGTAACGTGGGGGCTGTGGTGGGAGCCACCTATCCGGGTCAGGGAGAGATCGCAAGGCGTCTTATGCCCCATACCTATATACTGGTCCCGGGCTACGGAGCTCAGGGAGGCAAGGCCTCTGATCTTAAGCCTTTCTTTAATAAAGACGGACTTGGCGCCATAGTTAATTCGAGCAGGGGGATAATAGCAGCCTATAAGAAGGAGGAATACAGCAGCCGCTTTGATGAGCACCATTTTGCGGATGCATCAAGAGAGGCAGCTGCGGATATGATAATCGATATCACCAGAGCCGTGGGATTAGATTGATGGTCACGGGAGAACAGAGTTTACGGGAGACAGTGAAATGGAAAAGTATAAGGAAGAATTTATAGAGTTCATGCTGGAGTGTGAGGTGTTGAAGTTTGGGGACTTCGTAACAAAGAGCGGAAGAAAGACACCCTTCTTTGTAAACACAGGATTTTACAGGACGGGAGAGCAGCTCGGAAAGCTCGGCAGGTATTATGCAAAGGCAATAGCGGAATCATTCGGAACTGATTTTGATGTGCTTTTCGGACCGGCTTATAAGGGAATACCGCTTACAGTAGCTGCTTCCATTGCACTGGCCGAAGACTATGGGGCTGAGATCAGATACTGCAGCAACCGGAAAGAAATAAAAGATCATGGGGATAAGGGTATCCTGCTTGGCGGACCTATAAATGATGGCGACAGGATCGTAATAATAGAGGATGTAACGACAGCGGGGACTTCGATCCGTGAGACTCTCCCGATAATAAATGACCAGGCAGATGTAACCATAATCGGTATGTGTGTCTCAGTGGACAGGCAGGAGAGAGGCGAGGGAAAGAAATCCGCATTAAGTGAGATATCCGATACATACGGATTTCCGACACAGGCCATAGTGACGATGAGCGAGGTCATAGACTACCTTACAGAAAATGAAGTTGGAGGCAGGATGATGATAGATGACGGACTTAAAGCCTCCATAGATGAATACTACAGGCAGTACGGTGCTGAATAAATGAGCATCTTTGAAAAAAGATATATTTTTACCAGTAACAGACATTCTAAAAGGGGGATGATGGCTCTCATATTCGGTATGATGTCACTCATCTCCTTCTTTTTGGCAACTACTATCTCCATAAGAAATCCGGGAGAGATGATCTCACGTATGGGAGGAGTGGGACTGCTTGCAATGATCCTTGCCCTGACTGGTCTGATCCTGGGTATATTGGCACTTCAGGAAGATGATGTGTTTCCGATGATGCCGAGAGCGGGATTTGCTGTTTCACTGATCTCCATTGTCCTTTGGGGGTGCGTGATCTATATCGGTATAGTCGGGATCACTTATAACTGAAAAAGCAGGATTCAGGCCGGATCCTTGAGCAGGTCTGATGATCAGGCTGGAATCTGAAAGATTACGGGGGATAACAATCCATGATTGACTTATATGAGCTGAAAGAGCGCAGGTTGCTGGCTTATGAGAGACTGGGGTCTCTTGTGACGGAACAGGCTGTGCCGGAACCATACGGGGAATATTTCCGCTGGATGTCGAGATTTCTGCTTTACGGTTCATATGAAGATCTGAAACCTGAAAAATATGATACATCATACTTTAACCCTGTATATTCGGTCTCGCTTTTCGGTACTGATATGGGCAGGCTTCTTTCATTTCTTGCCTATGAACTCACGGCTGTGATCCCATTCGCAAAGGAGAATGATGCAAGGCTTGAAGATGTGACCATCCTCTATGAAGTATTCCTTGAGATCTATACGGTTTTTATAGCTGAATGTGCTGATCGCGGGGAAGGAGAGATACAGTCCGGGGAATTGTCGGGATCACTTGTTTCAGATATCCATACCATACTAAAAAGCTTTGTCACTGATTATACTGATGTTACAGTGGCTGACAGGATTAGGGACATGGTAGATCCTTCCAGAGACTTCGCAAAGCGGATAATAATGGAATCCGATCTTTCAGATCTTTCGTATCTGGACTCTTTCGGGGAATATGTGACCGATGAAACAAGACAGCTTGCTTCATTCATCAATTCGCTTGCGGAGAATGAGATAAAAGCTATGGCGGAAACCTTCACAGGAGGATTTATCCGTGGTTTTGCTTTGACAGGCAAGGATATAAACAAAAAGAAGACAGTGAATATCAGGTACAATCTGGGATTTGAAAGGCTGGTCAGGGCTTCTGTCGAAAGCTTCGCATCTGCGGGACTGGATGTCACGATATACAGGAAACCTTTACACGCCGCAGTTCGAAGCGGTCTGAGCCGTGTATGATACTACGGAGAACTTGTAAATGAGCAGATGGACTATGATCACAGAGAGGATGAGGCCTTATTCCTTGACAGATCTTATGTGGAGCGTAAGCTCGAGGTGCTTTCGAATGTTTTTGAGGAGGTCAGGGAGAAGGCATCGGTATTTGCCGGACCTGCAGTGATGGAAAGATTCGGAATGAAAGAGTTTATTCCCGAAAACCATGCGGAGAGCTACAGACTTTCTGAAAAGCAGTCGAAACTAAAGACAGAGCTTGCTTCCAGATCTTCGGAAATACAGAACAGATATATCCCTATGGATGAGAGATCCTTTACGATAATAGCCTACCCTGTGCCGGAGATAGGTGACAGGTTTCACGAGATATTCAGGAAGACAGTTGACATAAATACACTCCCGAATGAGAAGTGGATTGTCATGCAGCAATGCATAATAGAGGAGCTTGAAAAGGGCAGATTCGTTGAGATAAAGGGGAGAGACGGGAATAGGACCGATATCAGGATCCATCTGCATGAGGTGGTTGACATAACAAAGGAGGCCTTGTTTGAAAACTGCACAGCGGATGTCAATATACCTGTGGGAGAGGTATTTACATCACCGGTACTTTCCGGGACGGACGGTGTGCTTCATGTATCTCAGGTTTATATTAACGGACTTGTTTTCAAGGAATTGTCATTTACGTTTAAGGACGGCTTTATCACTGATTATATGTGTGACAATTTTGAGAGTGAAGAGGAAAACAGGAGATATATAAAGGAGAATATCCTGCATCACCATGATACGCTTCCTATGGGTGAGTTTGCCATAGGCACAAATACTACAGCTTATATGACCGCAAAGGACTATGGCATATTTGACAAGCTGCCGATATTGATAGCTGAAAAGACGGGGCCGCATTTTGCCGTAGGAGATACCTGCTATTCCCGTGAGGAGGATATTGTGACATACAATCCGGATGGGCGGAAACTGATAGCAAAGGATAACGAGCATACCGAAAGATATCGCAGAGAGGATCCGCTGAAAGCATATTTTCACTGTCATACTGATGTTACGCTGCCGTATGAAGAACTTTCAGAGATCGCAAGTGTGGATAAGGACGGAAACAGGCATGTGGTGATAAAGAACGGATTATTTGTCGTTCCGGGGACAGAGGAGCTGAATAAACCGTTTCTGTCTCAGAATTCTTGAGAAGTATTGTGATGTTGTGATATAATCGTAAAGTTATTTTTGTGTTCTGAATTGGAGGATGTGAGGGAAATGCCAAAGGTCGGTATTGTTATGGGATCTGATTCGGATATCGGACAGATGTCTAAAGCGGCTGAGATATTAGATGAATTCGGTATAGATTATGATATGGAGATAATCTCTGCACACCGGGAACCGGATGAGCTTGTTGAATGGTGCAGAGGAGCCTGGGACAGAGGGATCCGTGTGATAATAGCCGGAGCTGGAATGGCGGCGGCTTTGCCCGGAATGTGTGCGGCGCTTTTTGCAGGACCTGTGATCGGAGTGCCCCTCAGCGCGAAGGTGCTGGATGGTAAGGATTCTCTATATTCTATGCTTATGATGCCGCCAGGTGTGCCCGTTGCCACTGTGGCGATAGACGGAGCAAAAAATGCGGGAATACTTGCGGCTCAGATATTATCTGCTGCAGCTGACAAGGATGCCTGCGAGATACATGAAAAAATACTGTCCTATAAAGAGGATATGAAAGAAAACGTGAAAAAGAAGAATGCCCGCCTCAGAGAGACCGGGTACAGGGATTACGCCGGGGAGAGGAAATAATGGATTATAAATCAGCCGGAGTTGACATAGAGGCCGGATACAGATCGGTAGAGTTGATAAAGGACTTCGTAAAGAGCACGACCAGACCCGAGGTCATAGGCGGACTGGGAGGTTTTTCGGGCGCTTTCGGTATGGCAGGAATAAAGCAGATGGATGATCCTGTATTGCTTTCGGGTACTGATGGCGTGGGAACCAAGATCAAGCTCGCATTCATTCTCGACAGGCATGATACGATCGGTATAGATTGTGTTGCCATGTGCGTAAACGACGTCGCCTGTGCGGGCGGAGAGCCTTTATTCTTTCTTGACTATATAGCATGTGGAAGGAACTATCCTGAAAAGATCGCATCCATAGTAAAGGGTGTGGCTGAGGGTTGTAAAATGGCGGGCGCTGCTTTGATAGGTGGTGAGACTGCAGAGCACCCGGGACTTATGCCTGAGGATGAGTATGACCTTGCCGGCTTTGCGGTGGGTGTCGCTGACAGAAAGGATATAATAGACGGGAAGGATATAAAGGCCGGAGATGTGCTGGTAGGTATCGCTTCCTCCGGTGTGCATTCCAACGGATTCTCTCTGATAAGGAAGATATTCCGAATGGATGAAAAGTCACTTTCCAGATACTATGATGAACTGGGCTGTTCTTTGGGAGATGCTCTTCTTACACCTACTATAATATATGTTAAAGCCCTTGATGCCGTGAAGAATGCTGGAATCAGAATAAAGGGATGCTCGCATATCACAGGCGGAGGGTTTTATGAAAACATTCCAAGGATGCTGCCGGACGGAATATCTGCAAAGATAGACAAGACATCATATCCTGTTCATCCGATATTTTCTCTTATGCAAAATGAGGGCAGGATAGATGAGCATGTGATGTACAACACCTATAATATGGGACTGGGTATGATTCTGTCGGTAGATGCAGCCGATGCTGACAGAACAATAGAGGCTGTAGAAGGCGCCGGTGAGAAGGCGTATATCATTGGAGAGACTATATCTTCAGATACGGGGGTAGAGCTGTGCTGAGGATAGCAGTCATGGTGTCCGGAGGAGGGACCAACCTTCAGGCTATCATTGATGCCGTTGCGGACGGGCGTATACATGATACGGAGATAGTTCGTGTCATAAGCAATAAAGCTGATGCTTATGCCCTTCAAAGAGCAAAGAATTCGGGAATTGAAGCTGTATCAGTGACAAGGTCGGAATATGCAGAGCGGTTGGATTTTGACAGGGCGCTGCTTAAGGCGCTTGAAGAAGCTGCTCCCGATCTGGTGGTATTGGCGGGATTTCTCGTGGTGCTTTCCCCTGAAATAATAAAGAAATATAAGGGGAGGATCATCAACATCCATCCGTCACTTATCCCATCCTTCTGCGGAGAAGGATATTACGGATTAAGGGTGCATGAGGAGGCATTAAAACGGGGGGTGAAGATAACGGGAGCTACAGTTCACTTTGTGGATGAAGGCTGTGACACAGGACCTATCATTATGCAGAAAGCAGTGGAAGTACGGCAGGATGATACTCCTGAGACACTTCAGAGGAGGGTCATGGAACAGGCTGAGTGGAAGATACTTCCGGAAACTATAGATATGATCGCACGGGGGAGCATCAGGATCAAGGGATGATATCAGAAGACAGAGAGGAGCTGTTGCTATGAAGGTATTGATTGTAGGCGGAGGCGGCAGAGAGCACGCAATAGCATATGCCGTATCAAAAAGTCCTAAAGTGGAAAAGATATACTGCGCACCCGGAAATGCTGGTATTGCATCCCTGGCGGAGTGTGTGGATATACAGGTCATGGATTTTGAGGAGATAGCGAGATTTGCAAAGAAGATCGCTGCGGATCTCGTGATAGTGGGCCCTGATGATCCGCTTGCAGCCGGTATAGTAGATGTACTGGAGGAGTACGGACTCAAAGTCTTCGGTCCCGACAGCAAGGCAGCAATACTCGAAGGAAGCAAGGCTTTTTCGAAGGACCTGATGAAGAAGTACGGAATCCCTACTGCAAGTTATGAGATATTTGATAATGCAGATAAGGCGCTTGCTTATCTTGAGACATCTCGTTTTCCCGTAGTGCTTAAGGCTGACGGCCTGGCTCTGGGCAAAGGTGTTCTGATCTGCAACACTCCTGAGGAAGCACGAGAGGGCGTGCAGCAGATAATGCTTGATAAGAAGTTCGGTATAGCCGGGAATCGTATGGTCATAGAGGAATATATGACCGGACGTGAGGTGTCCGTGCTTACTTTCTGTGATGGAAAAACTGTCAAGGTAATGAGTTCTGCACAGGACCACAAGAGGGCGGGTGACGGAGATACCGGCCTTAATACAGGTGGAATGGGAACCTTTTCACCATCGCCTTTCTATACTCCAAAGATCGATGAATATTGCAGGAAGAATATATATAAGCCTACCGTTGAAGCAATGGCTAAGGAGGGTCGTCCTTTCAGAGGAGTCATATTCTTTGGACTTATGCTTACAGAGGACGGACCCAAGGTGCTGGAGTATAATGCTAGGTTCGGAGATCCGGAGGCGCAGGTAGTGCTTCCACGCATGAAAAATGATATAATCGATGTCATGCTTGCATGTGTCGACGGCACACTTGGAAAGATAAAGCTTGAATTTGAAGATAACGCAGCTGTATGTGTAATGCTTGCATCCAACGGATATCCCGGGAAGTATGAGAGGGGATTCGTTATAGAAGGTCTTGACAGTTTCGATGAAAAAGAAGGATACTATGTTTTTCATTCGGGAACAAAGAAGACCGGAAAAGGTATCGTAACAAACGGCGGAAGAGTCCTGGGAGTCACTGCAAAGGGAGAGAACCTAAAGGCCGCCAGAGCGCGGGCCTATGAGGCAGTGGAATGGGTCAGATTTGACAATAAATATTTCAGGCATGATATAGGCAAGGCAATAGAGGAAGTATAAGAGAAGAACGAGGGAGAGGAAAAGATGAGATTCAACAGACTTAAGAAGCTTATAATAGGAGGAACGCTTGCGATCACTCTTATTTTTCAGGCAGCAGCTGTGACACCTGTGTATGCTGATGAGGCTGCAGAAGGAGAAGCGCCGGCCGGTGAAGAAGGCGCAGGGGCAGGAGAAGAGGGCGGTGAAGCTGCCGAGCCTGTCGAGGGCGCAGAGGGAGAAGCTCCTGAAGGCGATGTTGCAGCAGCGCCTGATGCGGGAGGAGCTCCTGCTGCAGGAACCATAATGACGAATAACGGCATGTATATAGCAAATTCTTTTCCTGATGATTATCTTCCGTCCGGATTCAGGAAGATGACGGTTGCTTATCAGGGGCAGAATGTTGAGCTCGCTTCGATGGATGCCTCAAACGGAATGATAACTCTTGCATATCTTACGGATGCAAGCGGATCCAACGGTGACTTCTATCTCTGCGATACTTCTACTGCAGAAATGTCTGATTATGTAAGGTTCGAAGGTGGTAATGACAGATTTATAATAGTGCTGGATCCCGGAAGCGCCGAGGCTCCCGAAGGATTTGAGCAGACAGCTCTTTCCGTTAACGGCAAATCCGTCAAGGCATGGGTATATACGGGGGAGTCGTCCGATGACAAGGATAAGAAGAAAGATAAGGACGAGGACAAGGACAAAGATAAAGAAGATAAGGACAGTGATGACGAGGATAAGGACAAAGAAAAGGGATTTCTGGGAGGACTTCTCGGCGCATTAAAGCCCACGGAGGCTTATGCGGGTGAGCTGGATCTCGGAATAGGCTCCGGAGCAGGTACCGGTGAAGGTGATGCAGGAGCTGTTCCTGCTGCTGGAGGAGACGATGGTTCCGGTGATGTGCCTTTGCCGGATGCAGCTGAAGGTAGTGACAGCGGGGAAAGTCAGGATTCTGCCCCGGCGACAGACTTTACTACATCGGCTCCGGTTTCTTCGGGAGGGGAGCCTCAGCCCTCAGAGTACTTCCTTGTATATGCCATAGATCAGTCTGGTTATCAGGGATTCTACCTGTATGACTCAATAGCCCAGACATACATAAGGTATGTGGATCTTGGAGCAGGAAGCGCATCAAAGCTTGAGGATGCGCAGAAGAGTGCAAAGATAAGGCTTTTTATCATTATAGGTCTTGTGGTGCTTTTGATAGTACTTGCGATCATCCTGATAAATATGTCCCTTTCAGGAAACAGGAAGGACGACTATTTTGATGATGATGATGACTATGAGGAAATGAAACGCAGGGTCGAAAAGAAGTCTAAGCGGTCGTC
>CADCRB010000162.1 GCA_902803745.1 uncultured Lachnospiraceae bacterium | reverse complement strand
TCCCATCATCACAGGTCAGGACTGCGATATCGAGAACACAAAGAACATGATCGCAGGCAAGCAGTCAATGTCAGTATTCAAGGATACTCGTACACTTGCAAGCCAGGTTGTTAAGATGGTTGGCCAGATCCTTTCAGGCGCAACTGTTGATGTAAACGATACTGAGACATATAACAACAACGTTATAACAGTTCCTTCATACCTTTGCGAGCCTGTATTCGCAGATGCTAACAACTATAAGGAGATCCTTATCGATTCAGGATATTACACAGAGGATCAGCTTAAGTAATTGAGGACACTCTCAAATTTTAGCTAAAGAAGATTTGGGGCGGGCAATGCCCGCCCCAAATTTACTATGATAAGAATCAGATAACAGGATTTGCGGAAAAGGTATTGAGAGGAGGGAACGGCTTTGGCAAAAGAATTGCTGAGAATGGATCATATTACAAAGATCTTCCCCGGCGTAAAGGCTTTGGATAACGTTAACCTTTCGGTCGAGGAAGGAGAGATTCATGCTCTGGTCGGTGAAAACGGGGCGGGAAAATCGACGCTTATGAATGTGTTGAGCGGTATCTACCCCTATGGGACCTACGAGGGAGATATAGTATATAACGGAGAGGTATGTAAGTTTCAGACTATAAAGGATTCCGAACAAAAAGGGATCGTAATCATACATCAGGAGCTGGCTCTCGTACCGCAGATGTCCATTGGTGAAAACATGTTCCTCGGAAACGAAAGAGGAAAGAAGAATGCCATCAACTGGAACGAAACATACGGTGAGGCAGATAAGTACCTTAAGATGGTCGGCTTGACCGAATCTTCAAGAGTGCTGATTAAGGATATAGGTACAGGTAAGCAGCAGCTGGTCGAGATAGCGAAAGCACTTGCAAAGCATGCAAAACTGCTGATCCTGGATGAGCCCACTTCGTCTTTGAACGAAACAGATTCAAGGGCACTTCTTGATCTCATGCTTGAATTCAAGAAGCAGGGCATGACAATGATAATAATAAGCCATAAGCTTAACGAGGTTGTATATGTTGCGGACAAGATAACTGTTATCCGCGACGGATCTACGGTAGAGACCATGGATTGCCATGCCATGGAAATAAACGAAGACCGTATCATACGCGGAATGGTCGGCCGTGAGCTTACAAACCGCTTCCCGAAGAGAGAGGGAGTCGAGCTTGGCGATATAAATATGGAGGTGAAGGACTGGACAGTCCATCATCCGCTTTATACAGAAAGAAAGGTCGTGGACAACGTTAACCTGAATGTCAGAAAGGGTGAGGTTGTCGGAATTTACGGTCTGATGGGAGCCGGACGAACAGAGCTCGCTATGAGTATATTCGGAAAATCATATGGTTCGGGAATTTCCGGAACCTTAAAGATCAACGGCCAGGAAGTAGATCTTAAGGATGCAAAGGCAGCTATCGAAGCAAAGCTTGCCTATGTTACAGAGGACAGAAAAGGAAACGGCCTGGTACTCACAAATCCTATAAGGGTCAATACCTCACTTGCCAATATGAAGGGAGTAAGTGACAAAGGAATAATAGATAAAGATAAAGAATATCAGGTAGCAGATGAGTACAGGGCTAAGCTTAATACAAAGACACCTTCTGTAGAGCAGAATGTCGGAAACCTTTCCGGCGGAAACCAGCAGAAAGTGCTCCTTGCAAAATGGATGTTTACTGATCCGGATATACTCATCCTTGACGAGCCTACAAGAGGTATAGATGTCGGAGCCAAGTATGAAATCTATTGCATAATCAATGATCTGGCGAAGGCAGGTAAGTCTGTGGTGATGATATCGTCCGAACTTCCGGAGATTCTTGGAATGAGCGACAGGATATACATAATGAACGAAGGAAAGTTCGTAGGAGAGCTTAATGCGGAGGAAGCATCCCAGGAGCGCATTATGGCCAACATTGTACAGGCGGGAAGGGGTGAATGACATGAGTATAAATATTAGAGATGTCTTAAAAAAATATTTTATGGTATTTGCCCTCATAGCAGTGATATGCATCTTTCAGGCTACGACAGGCGGAAAGATGCTTCTGCCTCAGAACGTTAACAACCTGATCTCTCAGAATGCGTATGTGTTCGTGCTGGCAGCGGGCATGCTGCTCTGTATACTGACCGGTGGTAATATAGACCTTGCAGTAGGATCAGTGGTCTGCTTTGTCGGCGGTATCGGAGCTGTGATGATGGATAATGATCTCAATATGGTGTTTGCTGTTGTAGCCATGTTGATCGGAGGCCTTCTGGTGGGAGCCTGGCAGAGATTTTGGATAGCATATCTGAAGGTACCGCCCTTCATCGCAACACTTGCAGGTATGTATGCATTCAGAGGATTGTCGAACGTTGTACTTCAGGGATATGCGGTAGGTATCAGAAATGAGCTGTTCCTGTTCATTTTCGGTGGCGGTGCTGATTGCTATGTACCCGATCTTTTCGGAGGCCAGGGCTATAACCTCACCTGCCTTGTTTTGGGAATAGTGCTTGTGCTTGTCTATATTGCGTTTGTGATAAAAGGAAGAGCAAGTGCCATTAAGGCAGGATATGATGTAGGATCATTTGGCCCTGTCGTAGCAAAGATGATCATCATAGGCGCGGCTGTAATATGGTTCTTTGACAGACTTTCGAGATATAAGGGCATACCTACATCCCTCATATGGATTGGTTTGGTACTTTTGGCATATGCATATATCACATCTAATACAACGATGGGACGTTATCTGTATGCAGTCGGTGGAAACGAAAAAGCAACACAGCTTTCCGGTGTCGATCCGAGAAAGGTATATTTCTTTGCATATGTAAATATGGGACTGATGGCAGGCCTTGCCGGAATACTCAATACTGCAAGACTCACGCAGGCTCAGCCTACATTTGGACAGGGATATGAAATGGATGCTATAGCAGCCTGCTTTATAGGCGGAGCTTCTGCGTACGGCGGCGAAGGTAATATATTTGGTATTGTCATCGGTGCTTTGCTTATGGGTGTCATAAACATGGGAATGAGCATCATGGGTGTGGACGCAAACTATCAGAAGGTTGTCAAGGGACTGGTTGTTTTGGCGGCTATAATCTTTGATGTCGTATCAAGTAAAAAGAAGAAGTAAGGGAGGAGGAGTCATGAACAAGAATAAAGCAGTAAGTGTCTTAAAGAAAAATGCAATGCTCATAGTCCTTGTCCTGGTCTATATCTTTTTCACAGTGATGACAAGCGGACAGATGTTCCAAGCTATGAACTTTAACGCTCTGATAACACAGAATGCCTACGTCTACATCCTGGCTACAGGTATGCTGATGTGTATGCTGACAGGAGGAAACATCGATCTTTCCTGCGGATCCTTCGTGTGTTTTTTAGGTGCAGTAGGCGGTATTATGATGATGATAAAGCAGATCAATCCTGCTGTATCGGTCATACTTATGCTTTTGATAGGTGTAGTATACGGTGTAGTGCTCGGTTACCTTATAGCTTATGTTGATATTCCCCCGTGGATAGCAACGCTTGCGGGTTACCTCGCATTTAGAGGATGGGGTACTGCCTTACTTAGTGCAAACAGCAGTACCGGAAGTATTTCTCTTGCAGCGCAGAAAGGCTTCCTTGCAGTATTTTCCGGTAAGATTTTTTCAACCCCTGTGAATCAGACAAATGTAGTATGCCTGGTGGTTGGAGTCTTAGCCTGTGTTATAGTAGTCGTAACCTCCTTTTCAGAAAGAGCAAATAAGATAAAGAAGGGCTATGAGGCTGAATCGTTAGTAGCTCTTCTTGTAAGATGCATTCTTTCTGTGGCGGCAATAATGCTATTTGCATATAAGCTTGCACATGCCGGTGGCATACCGACCGTGCTCGTATGGGTTGTAGTTATCCTGCTGATATATAATTTTATTACCGCGAGAACCGTAATAGGCAGATACTTCTATACCATAGGCGGTAACCGCGAAGCTACAAGGCTTTCCGGTGTGGATACAAGGAAGATCATGTTCTTCGCATATCTCAACATGGCAGTGATAACGGCTATCACTACACTTATAGTTACAGCGAGATTCCAGGCTGCAAACGCACAGGCCGGAACCAACTTCGAGATGGATGCGATCGCTGCCTGCGTAGTCGGCGGTGTATCTGCATACGGCGGAGCCGGTAATATTTTTGGAATGGTCATCGGTGCAACGCTGATCGGTGTAATCAATCTCGGAATGTCTCTTATGGGTGTTGATGCTAACTGGCAAAAGGTAGTCAAGGGCGGAGTTCTTCTGGCAGCCGTAGTATTTGACATACTTGCAGACAAAAAGAGCAGCAAGTAATAATATCATAATCAGACAATAGAAAATCCGGACCGCACAACGAAAGATTGTGCGGTCCGTTTGATTATTATCAATATATAGGGTAAAATCAAAAAGACTATGTATTTGTACAGGAATGGAGAATAGATATGATGGACATAGGAAGCACACAGTTTTTTAAGGTTGAAACAGAGCCGGAGACCGGCGTAAGGGTAGTACTGCAGGCTGTTTATGAAGCCCTTACCGAAAAGGGATACAATCCCGTCAATCAGATAGTAGGATATATCATGTCCGGAGATCCGACTTATATCACAAGCCATAATAATGCCAGAAGTCTTATTATGAAAGTGGAGCGTGATGAGCTGGTAGAGGAGCTCCTTACAGACTATATCAAGAATAAGAAATGGAGCGAGAGCGACCGGATCGGCTGAGAATGAGGGGCAGGATCATCGGACTGGATTACGGCTCCAAGACGGTCGGAGTGGCAGTAACTGACGGACTGAATCTTACGGCGATAAGTCTTGAGACCATTCATCGTGAAAAGGAGAACCATCTTCGGAGCACCTATAGAAGGCTGAACGAGATCATTGCTGAATATGATATAGATACAGCAGTGGTAGGTCTTCCCGTTAACATGGATGGAAGCGAAGGGGAGAGAGCAGTCAGGGCAAGGGAATTTGCAAATGAGCTTTCGAGACGAAACGGCATAGAGGTTATTATGCAGGATGAGCGGCTTACTTCCGTCGAGGCTTCTGAAATAATGTCGATGAACGGGATCAGGAAAGAAAAACATAAGGACAGGATAGATGCGGTGGCTGCCGCCATCATTCTTACTGATTATCTGAACCAGCATTTTGACAAATGACGACTATAGAATTTACGGATGAAGAAAAGAATACCGCCCGGTATGAGGTTATAGAAACGACCACCCTTGGCGGAAATACTTATCTTCTTGTGGCTGACGAGGAAGATAAAGCATATATATTAAAAGAAATGATATCTGAGGAAGACGAAGAAACCGCGGCATATACAGACAAGCTTACAGACAGTGAATTTGATGCTGTGGCAGCTGTTTTCGACCAGCTTTTGAACGAAGCGGATATCGTTCTTGATAAACAAGACGAAGGAGTATAAGTTTGAAAAAACCGAATAAGGAAAATCCTCATTCAAAGCTCAGGATAATTCCGCTGGGTGGCTTAGAGCAGATCGGCCTGAATATCACAGCCTTTGAATATGAGAATTCCATTGTAGTCGTAGATTGCGGTCTGGCATTTCCCGAGGATGATATGCTGGGGGTGGATCTGTGCATACCGGATGTTACCTACTTGGAGGAGAATATAAGCCGGGTCAGGGGATTTGTTATTACCCATGGACATGAAGACCATATTGGTGCTCTTCCTTATGTATTGCAAAAAGTAAACGCTCCGATCTATGCAACAAAGCTTACCATGGCGCTCATCGAGAAAAAGCTTGAAGAGCATGGCATGGAGAATACAGTAAAGAAAAAAGTCATTTCCCACGGGCAGTCCATTAATCTGGGGCAGTTTCGGATAGAGTTCATCAAAACAAATCACTCCATTGCAGATGCGGCGGCGCTTGCGATATACAGTCCTGCGGGAATTGTTGTACATACGGGTGATTTTAAGGTTGATTATACTCCTGTATACGGAGACGCCATAGATCTTCAGCGCTTTGGAGAGATAGGGAAAAAAGGTGTCCTTGCCCTTATGTGCGACTCTACCAACGCCGAGAGAGAGGGCTTTACAAAGTCTGAAAAGACAATAGGACGGATCTTTGATGAAATATTCGGAGAACATCAGGACAGCCGCCTTATAATAGCAACGTTTGCCTCAAATGTTGACCGGGTACAGCAGATCATAAACACATCACGAAAATATGAACGTAAGGTTGCAGTTGAGGGTCGATCTATGATAAATGTCATAGAAACTGCAGCGGATCTTGGTTATATCAGGATCCCCGAAAATACACTTATAGACCTGAATGACCTGAAAAATTATCCGGATGAAAAGACCGTTATAATTACCACAGGGTCACAGGGTGAGTCAATGGCAGCGCTGTCAAGAATGGCGCAGAATATCCATAAAAAGGTAACGATACGCCCTTCGGATACAATTGTTTTTTCATCGACACCCATACCCGGAAATGAAAAAGCAGTAGATAAGGTGATCAATGAACTGGAGGCAAACGGGGCAGAAGTCATTTTTCAGGATGTTCACGTATCGGGACACGCCTGTCGGGAAGAGATAAAGCTGATATACTCCTTGGTCAAGCCCAGGTATGCGCTTCCCGTGCACGGAGAAATAAGACACAGACATGCTCAGGCAAGGATCGTAAAGGAATTAGGATATGATAACGAACATATTCTGATGATAAATTCCGGCGATGTTTTAGAGATAGCGGATGATGAATCCAAGCCGGTGATAGCCGGACGGATACATACTGATACGGTATATGTAGATGGGCTGGGAGTAGGCGATGTAGGATCTGTGGTCCTTAGGGACAGGCAGAGACTTTCGGAAGACGGAGTAGTAGTGATCGCATTATCCATGGAGAGAGGGACGAATCAGGTTCTTTCAGGTCCTGAGATAATCTCAAGGGGATTTGTATATGTGAAGGAAGCTGACGAGCTAATGGAAGATGCGACAGAAGTGCTGGAGCGTACCATAGAAGAGCTTCAGGGACGTAATGTAAATGACTGGGGAAAGATAAAGCAGGCAATGAGGGAGAATCTGTCGAGCTATATCTGGCAGAGGACTAAGAGGAGACCTATGATATTGCCTGTGATAATGGAGATCTGATGCTGTACACAGAAGCTGATCTGAATAAAAGAGTAGATGAGTTCTCGGAGATGGTGAGGAACACCCAGGAGTACAAGGACTATATCCATATGGTAGATGTACTCAAACGAAAGCCTGAGCTTTATGATCAGGTAATAAGTTTCAGAAGGGAGAATTATATTCTTCAGCATTCACCGGAACACGAGGATATCTATGACAGAGTAGAGGAATTGAGAAAAAGGAATGCGGAATTACTTGATACTCCCGAGGTTTATGATTTTCTGATGACCGAGTGGACATTCTTTCATATGATGCAGTCCTTGTTTGACAGATTAATGAATGAAATGGATTTTTGATCATGAAGATAAGCAGTCTGATATCGGGAATAATCAATTTTATAATAAGAGCGATCATCGTGGTATTTGTGATCTATGCGATAAAACAATTATGTATAAAGGCATATGATTATGGTTACCGGATATATTCTGAACCACCGATGGCAGAGGGAGAAGGAATAGATGTTGTTGTAAATATTCCGATGGGAAGTTCTGTTAGGGATATAGGAGAAATACTCAAAGACAACGGATTGATCAGAGATGAAAAACTGTTTTATATGCAGGAACTGTTGTCAGATTATCACGGAAAGACAGAGCCCGGGACATATACTTTGAACACATCCATGACCGCAGAGGAAATGCTTGCCAAGATGTCTCCCTCCGTATCAGAGGATTCAACGGAAGAAACCGAATCACAGGATGGATAGCAGGAGAATATCTGAATTTATCAGGCAATACATCCCCCGGGTGAATGGAGGACTGGAAAGACTCAGGGAGAAAGCAGAGAAGAACGGAGTACCTGTCATCCGGCTGGAGGCAGAATCCTTTTTACAGACGGTCCTTATGATGACTAAACCGGAAAGGGTGCTTGAACTAGGAACAGCGGTAGGTTATTCGGCGATGTTTATGGCAGACGCAGGTAGAGGATACGAGCCGGGGATCATCTCTATAGATACTATTGAGGACTGGAACCCAAGAATTACAGAAGCTGCGTCAAATATAAAAAATGAAGGATATGAAGATAAGATAAATCTGATAGAGGGTGATGCTCTTGAGGTAATGAAGACTCTTGCCGGTCCTTATGATCTGGTTTTTATCGATGCCGCAAAGGGACAGTATCCGGATTACTTTGATGAGACGATGCGTCTTACTGAAAAGGGATCGGTCATATTAGCAGATAATATCTTTATGGATGGAGAGATACTGGAATCAAAATATTCAGTAAAAAGGAGAGACCGTACCATACATAAAAGGATCAGGGAATTTCTGGATAAAGTGACAGGAGACGAAAGACTTCAGACAACAATAATACCCATTGGAGACGGCATGACGCTGTCAGTACGACTGAAATGAAAAAACCGGAGCTTTTGTGTCCCGCCAAAGGGATAGAAGAACTGAAGACAGCGGTGAACTATGGAGCAGATGCTGTATATATCGGCGGCGAGGTTTTTTCTCTGAGAGCCAAGGCAAAGAATTTCACTCTTGATGAGATGGCCGAAGGGATAAGATATGCGCACGACAGGGGCATCAGAATATATGTGACCGCTAATATACTGGCTCACAATAGAGATGTAGATGAAGCCAGGGATTTTTTTAAGGAGATGAAAGAGATCGGAACGGATGCTTTTATTATATCCGATCCGGGAATGTTTACTATTGCGAAAGAGATATGTCCTGATATCGAAATACATATTTCGACCCAGGCAAATAACACGAATTATGAGACCTTCAGATTTTGGTATGATCTGGGAGCGAAACGTGTGGTTGCAGCAAGGGAATTATCCCTTGAAGAAATAAAACAGATTAAAAGAAAAATACCGGATGGTTCAGAGATAGAGTGCTTTATTCATGGCGCTATGTGCATATCTTATTCAGGAAGATGCCTGCTTTCCAATTTTCTGGCTGGAAGAGATGCGAACCGTGGAGAGTGCGCTCATCCCTGCCGCTGGAAATATTCGCTTGAGGAAGAAAGCCGACCGGGAGAGTACTACCCGGTCTTTGAGAATGATCGCGGGACCTACATAATGAACAGCAGAGATCTGTGTATGATAGAGCATATCCCGGAACTGATCGATGCGGGCATAGATTCCTTTAAGATAGAAGGCAGAATGAAAAATGCCTTGTATGTAGCCTGCGTGACACGTACATACAGAGAAGCGATTGATGATTATATAGCCTCGCCGGAAAAGTACTACAGCGGTCTTGACAGATATAAGGAAGAGATCGGGAAATGTACGACCAGAACCTTTACCACGGGTTTTTATTTTGGAAGACCCGGAAATAAGGAACAGATATATGACAGCAGTACTTATGTGACCGAGTATACTTATCTTGGAAAGGCTGAAGAGGTCGGAGAAGACGGATCCTTTATCCTGTATCAGAAGAATAAGTTCTCCGTCGGTGAAGAGATAGAGATCATGAGACGTGATGGAGACAATACAGTATGCAGGGTGAGATCACTGACCGATGATACAGGAGAAAATATAGAAAGCGTACCGCATCCGGGACAGAAGGTCCGGGTCAGACTAAGCGCATTTCCCGAGGAACAGGACATCCTCAGGAGAAAAGAGTGCAGGCAAGGGTGATAAAATGAGTCTACTTAGCGTGATAGTGCCCTGTTTTAATGAGCAGGAGGCCATACCTTTTTTTTATGAAGCAATATCAAAGACGGCTTCGGAAATGAAGGATGAGTGGAGTGATCTTGATTTTGAATTTTTGTTTATTGATGACGGAAGTAAGGATGAGACACTTAAAGTTATAGAGTCGCTTCGCCTTAAAGACAGACGTGTCCGCTTTATATCGTTCAGCCGGAACTTCGGAAAAGAAGCCGCTCTTTATGCAGGACTTCAGCATTCAAAGGGTGACTATGCTGTGACGATGGATGCCGACATGCAGGATCCACCGTCACTTTTGCCGGATATGTTCAGGGCAGTGACAGAAGAAGGATATGATTCTGCTGCTACAAGAAGAGTAACGAGGCGCGGTGAGCCTGTCGTCAGATCTTTCTTTGCAAGACAGTTTTACAGACTGATAAACCGCATGAGTTCCGCTGATATAGTGGATGGGGCAAGAGATTACCGCATAATGACAAGAAGAATGATAGATGCGATAGTCGATATGCAGGAATATAACCGGTTTACCAAGGGAATATACGGTTGGATCGGGTTTAATACCAAATGGATAGAATTTGAAAATGTAGAAAGAGTTGCCGGTGAAACCAAGTGGTCTTTCTGGAAACTTTTCGGATATGCGATGGAAGGGATCATTGGATTCTCTACGATACCGCTTTCCATGGCAACCTGGGTGGGGATATTTATGTCCATAGTTTCTTTTTTGGGAATCCTGTTTATTATTATTAAAAAGCTTGTGTTTGGAGATCCGACAAGCGGCTGGTCATCCATGGTCTGTATCATTCTGCTTGTCGCAGGTATCCAGCTTTTCTGTATGGGAATAATAGGGCAATATCTGGCAAAGACATATCTTGAGACCAAGAGGAGGCCCATATATATTGCAAAACGCACATCGGAGGATGACATTGAGGGGGAGAAGTCATGAAACTGATCATACAGATACCCTGTTATAACGAAGCGAAAACGCTGACCATAGCGCTCGATGCTCTGCCAAAACATATCGATGGTATAGATGAGATAGAGTATCTTATCATAAATGACGGCAGTAAAGATGAGACAGTTCAGGTTGCCAAAGACTGGGGAGTCGACTATGTCATTAGTTTTCCTCAAAACAAGGGACTTGCTATGGGATTTATGGCAGGTATAGATGCATGTATAAGGAATGGCGCGGATATAATCGTAAATACTGATGCCGATAATCAATACTGCGGAGAGGATATAGAAACCCTTGTCCGACCTATACTGGACGGAAAGGCAGAAATAGTAATCGGAGAAAGACCCATTGATAATATAGATGATTTTTCGCCTTTGAAAAAAAAGCTCCAGCATCTGGGCAGCTATGTTGTCCGTCTGGCGTCTTCCACCGATATTCCGGATGCTCCATCCGGATTCCGCGCCTTCTCCAAGGAGGCGGCTATGCATCTTAATGTAGTAAATCAGTACACGTATACACTGGAAACCATAGTTCAGGCCGGAAGAAACAAGATGGCCATTACATCTGTCCCTGTTCGCACAAATCCTGAGCTTAGAAAATCCAGACTGTTTCACAGCATGGGAAGCTACATCAAAAAGTCAATGCTCACTATAGTAAGGGCTTTTCTTATGTATCGGCCGCTTACCTTCTTTACAGTATGCGGCATGATCCCTTTCATATTAGGATCCGTATATATCATAAGGTTTCTGGTGTTTTATGCGAATGGAAACGGTGCTGGCCACACACAGTCTTTAGTTGTTGCGGCAATGCTGATAGTCATAGGATTCATGACTTTTATTTTAGGACTTCAGGCTGACATCATAGCTGCAAACCGAAAGCTTCTGGAGGACGTGCAGTATCGCATCCGGCGAATGGAAGCAAAAGAAGGCAGTCCGGACGGGATACAGAGAGAGGACAATGACAGAGAAGGCTGATTCAAAAACAAAAATCGTCATGATAGGTCCGGTTTATCCCTTTAAGGGAGGGATAAGCCATTATACCGGACTGCTTTGCAGGGCAATGCGGGAAAGATATGATGTGACCATGATCTCTTTTTCAATGCAATACCCGAAGATTCTCTTTAGAAAAGAGCAGCGGGATTACAGCAATGACAGTTTTAAAATTGAAGACACACAGTTTATCCTAAATACAGCAAGCATAAAGAACATAAAGAAGACAGCGGAAACGATCAATTCCATAGGACCGGAATTAACCATACTGCAATGGTGGCATCCTTATTTTTCACCGTGCTATCAGATATTGGTAAAACGACTTAATTCAAAGGTCCTTTTTATCTGCCACAATGTTTTCCCACATGAAAGATTTCCATTAGACAGGTTTCTGACAAGGAATATCCTTAAAAGGGGGGATTATTTCATTCTTCATTCTGAAAAAGAAGCCGGAGAGCTTAAGAGGATAATTTCTGATGCAAAATACAGAGTCAATATGCATCCGACATACAGTGAGTTTCGCAGAGTGGAACATAAGAGTGATGCGATACCCGTGGATCAGGCATCAGTCATCCTTTTTTTTGGTTTTGTAAGACCGTACAAGGGCCTGAAAATACTGATAAAGGCAATGAGTCTGATACCGGAGATAGTGCATCTGAATGTTGTAGGAGACTTTGGCGGGGCGAAGGGCGAATATGAGCGTATGATATCGGAATTGCATCTTACCGAAAGAATATCCTTAAGGGATGGATACGTGCCGGACAAAGAAGTCGGAGAGTATTTTGAGAGATGCGATGCAGTTGTACTCCCTTACCTTGATGCTACGCAGTCCGGGATAGCACAGATCGCGTTCGGATTTGAAAAACCCGTGATAGCAACAGAGGTAGGCGGTCTTCCTGAGGTAGTAAGGGATGGTGAAACCGGCGTGCTTTGCAAAGCAGGCAGTGCAGAGGCATTAAAAGACGCTATACAGCGATTTTACGAACTAAAGAAGACCGTGGATTTTGAAGATAACATCAGAAGAGATGCGCCGAGATTTACATGGGAACATATGGTGGACACGATATCAGAGCTGACGGAGACTGGGCAGAAGTGAGTTATTTGATAAGGAAAGCAGGTGAAGCGGGATCCGGGTTATACAGGCTGCTGATATGGCCCTGGATAAAGATGTATAAAGAACTGACTACCCATAGTACCTTAAGACAGGGTGCATATTTAATCAGGACTGATCTTGAGGGACACAATTATATAGGGAAAGATGCGTTCCTGAAAAACAGCTTGTTGGGATATGGATCATATATTCAGAGCGGATGTGATATTACTGATACGGATATCGGAAAATATTCCAGCATAGGAAGCGGTGTGAAAACAGTTATAGGTTCCCATCCTACTGACAAAGCTGTAGCTCTTCATCCGGCATTTAATCATACAAAAGATATAACCGGATTGTACTATAATACAACCGTTAATGATCCTGGGGAGCTTCCGGCGAGGACAAGGATCGGATCGGATGTCTGGCTTGGAAATGATGTCAGGATAATGGGTGGAGTGAGTATAGGGGATGGAGCGATCGTTGGAGCAGGAGCTATCGTTACGCGCGATATACCCCCATATTCCATAAATGCAGGAGTACCTGCAAAGATCATAAGATACAGATTCACCGGGGAACAGAGAGAAAAGCTCCTGGCCATCAGATGGTGGGAAAAGGACGAGACCTGGATACGGGCTCATATTGATGACTTCTCGGACGTGGAGGAATTTCTGAAGAAATGAATCATCCGGCAATCGTAGTGATAGCATACAACAGGGCAAAGGCACTTGGCAGGCTGCTCTCATCTCTTAAAGATGCTGATTATCCCAAAGAAACCAATGTAACGCTGATAATAAGCATAGACAAAGGCGACAATAATTCTGATGTTGTAAAAACAGCGGAAGAGTTTGCGTGGGATCACGGTGATAAACGGGTTATAAAAAGAAGCCGGAACATGGGATTGAAAGCTCATGTGCTGGAGTGTTCACAGCTTTCAAAAGAATATGGAAGTGCGATAATATTGGAAGATGATCTGTATGTGGCAAAGGATTTCTACGGATATTCTCAGGCGGCATTGGAATATACAAAAAATGATGAAAGGATCGCCGGAGTATCATTATACAATCATCTTCTGAACGTACATGCCAGAGAGCCCTTTGAGGCTGTAAAAGACGAATCGGACAACTGGTTTTTTCAATTTGCTTCATCATGGGGACAGGCTTACACAGCAGAACAGTGGGAGAAGTTTAATGAGTGGATGGAAAAGAACGATAACACTCCCTTCCCGGATACTGTTCCCGAAAACGTGCGTACATGGGATGACAGCTCCTGGTTAAAGTATTTCATTAGATATGTGATAGAAACGGACAGGTTTTTTCTTTATCCTCATATAAGCCGAACCACCAATTTTTCCGACGGCGGCACACACAGATCCGGCCAGGAGGCAGATTTTCAGGTGCCTCTTATGAATAAAGGGGACATGGGATACAGATTCCGTTCGCTTGATGATTCAATAAGCGTATATGATTCGTATTTTGAGAATATCCGTTTGAAAGAAAAATTATCAGATCAAGGGGATACTATTATAGATCTGTACGGTAAAAAGCCTCTCCCCGGTAACGCACTAAAGCTGTTATCAAGCAGAGCATTGCCCTTCAGGATAATTAAAAGTTACGGAAGGGCATTGCGACCCATCGATGCAAACATTATGAGCGATATACCTGGCGATGCATTCAGACTGTATGATATGGGCTGTCCTGACACTCTGAAAGGGACAGATACGGCAGAAAAACTGATGTATAACTATCGTGCATTTAAAGCAAAATACGGTATACGTATAATTATGAAAAGATTATTTGGCAGATGAGATATGTGCGGGATTTTTGGTGTAATAAACAAACGGATCGACAGGGATAAGGCTGAAGAATGCCTTAACACAATGATACACAGGGGACCGGATGCCGGTAAGGTTTGGCAGGAGGAGGATGTTACTTTGGGTCACAGACGCCTTGCCATACTGGATCTTTCGGATGCGGGAGTACAGCCGCTTAAAGACCCGACGGACAGATATCTGATCGTTTTTAACGGTGAAATATATAATTTCATTGAAGTGAAAGATGAGCTTATTTCAAAGGGGCATGTTTTTCGTACGGAGACTGATACGGAGGTCCTGCTGCACTCTTATATAGAATGGGGAAGGGACTGCCTGACTAAGCTGAACGGAATGTGGGCTTTTGCAATATGGGACAGAGAAAAAAAGGAGCTCATTCTTTCGAGGGACAGGTTCGGAGTCAAGCCGTTGTTCTATACTTGGCTTGACAGCGCCCATACAGGTTTGGCCTTTGCATCTGAAATGAAGGCGCTGCTACCTCTGATGGATGATATACGGCCCAACAGGAAACTGGTCTGTGATCCGGCTATGATAACTTTGTATGAGAGCACGGAAGAATGTGTGATAGAGGGGATAAAAAGGCTTCCGGCTGGAAGTCTGGGTGTGTTTTCCAGGGAAAAAACCGGAGATATGCAGATCAGCAGGTATTATAATACGCTGGATAATCTTAGAACGGTTCCGGAAAAATATGAAGACCAGACAGAAGAGTTCAGGGAATTATTCTTAAATGCGTGCTCAATCAGGATGAGGGCTGATGTGACGCTGGGAACAGCCTTGTCCGGGGGATTGGACTCGTCGGCTACAATATGTGCGATGGCGCATATTTCATCAACCGGGAGCGGCAGGAGAATGGGAAAGGACTGGCAGCACGCATATGTAGCGGCTTTTCCCGGAACGGTGATGGATGAGCGTGAATATGCTAAGGCGGTAACTGACTATCTTGGGATCAGATCGACTGAAGTGACGATAGATCCGGAAATGTCGGTAGAGAAACTGGATGAAATGCTGTACCTGTTTGAGGATATTTATCTGACAAGTCCTATACCTATGATGGAGCTTTATAGTGCCTTAAGGGCAGATGGTACCATAGTCACCTTAGACGGGCATGGGGCGGATGAGCTTTTCGGAGGATATACGTTTGATTTCATTAATGCCCTTGATGATGCAGGGGGTAATAAAGATGAACGTCGAATGATATTAGACGCCTATATTAACAGTTTTCCGGATGACGGATCAAATGCTTCTCTGAAACACAGGAGCTATAGAGCTGTCGAATGGCTTCATTTTAAAAGGAAACTTAAGAAGAAGCTTTTTGGAAAAAAACCAGAAAAAAAACATCCTCAGTTCGACAGACTTAATGAAATATTATACAGGTCATCGCACGAGACGATCCTTCCGACGCTGCTCAGAAATTATGACCGATATTCCATGGCCAGCGGTATAGAGATAAGGATGCCGTTTATGGATCATCGCATAGTCGAGTATGCCTTCTCCATAGGGTGGCGCTCTAAATTGCATGGAGGTTATTCGAAATCAATAATAAGAGATGCGATGGAACCTTTTATGCCGAATGAAGTAGTAAGAAGAAGGACCAAAATAGGGTTTAATACACCGGTCGTTGAGTGGATGAAGGGGCCGCTAAAGGAATATTTTACAGACACAGTAAATGACGCCTCCTTTTCAACCTGCGATCTGATCGATCCGGCTAGCGTAAGAAAAAAGGTCATGAGGGTTATAGAGGATCCCGGAGCCACTCTTTGGATGGGAGAGGAGGCCTGGAGTGCCCTTTATCCGTATTTATGGGAAAGAGCTTTTTTGAGGCATGAAAAAGATCATAAGTGAAATAGCATATATTTTCGATAAAAGGCAGAAAAGAGATATGATAGTTCTTTTGGCTGCGATATTTACAGGAGCAGTTTTTGAGCTTTTGGGGGTATCTCTGTTCAGTCCTTTGCTCAGCATCATTTCAGAGCCTGAAAAGATCGATACCAATATACTTCTTTCGACATTCAGGGATCTTTCCGGCCTGTATAATACCAAGGATCTTTTTACAGGTCTTTCCATAGTCATAATAATCATATATATAGTAAAAAATCTGTATCTTTGCGTTATGTATTATCATCTATACGGATTTATCTATCATAATCAGCTTAAAGTGGAATCGAGACTTGTAGACTGTTACATGAAAAAACCGTATATATACCATCTCGATCACAACACGTCGGATATGATCAGGAATATCATGCTGGACAGCGAGAGACTGTTTCAACTCATACTTATGATATTGAATGCTACATCACAGATATTGCTGTCCATTCTTCTGATCCTGTATCTTCTGATCACTGATCTTGTGATGACGCTGTCTATTGCCGGAATATTACTCGGAAGTCTCGGCCTCTATGCGAAACTTACAAGGAAGAGGGCGAATGAATACGGCAAGATCAATCAGGAATATGACGGCAGAATGCATCAGGCTATAGAGGAGGCGCTGGGGGCCGTAAAGGATATAAAGATCCTGCACAGGGAAAAGTTCTTTGTGGACAGGTTTTCTTACGGCGGTAAGCAGAAAATGAATGCGTTGATCCATACTAATTTTTTTGGAACTATCCCTCAATATATCATAGAGATGGTATGTATAGCAGGAATGCTTACGGCGATAGTAATGAAGGCGCTTTCCGGCACTGATATGAATTCTCTGGTGCCTGAGCTGGCCGCTTTTGCTGTCGCTGCATTTAAGTTGCTGCCTTCTGTCGGAAAGATAGCGAATCATCTGAATGGGATTTCATTTCTTACACCATCCATCGACATTATATATAACGACTTAAGGGATACCGAGGACATGCTTTATATTGAGAGTAAAGATGAAAGCAACCCGCCTGATACGACGGAGGCATCTTCGATTGAGATAGACAGGATCAGCTTTGCATATCCAAATACGGAGAAGGATGTATTGACGGATACATCATTTTCGATTCCGGTGGGAAGTTCCATCGGCCTTATCGGAACCACAGGCTCAGGGAAGACAACCTTGGCAGATATTATTCTGGGTATACTGTATCCGAAAAGCGGCGAAGTAAAGTTTGGGAGTATGAATGTACATGACTATCCAATGACCTGGGCTTCAAAACTTGCATATATCCCTCAGGCTATATTCCTGTCTGATGATACTATCAGATCAAATATCGCATTCGGGATTGATCCTGCCGATATTGATGAAGAAAAAGTGTGGATGGCAGCGGATGAAGCCCAGCTTTCCAACTTTATAAAGAGCCTTCCGGAGGGACTGGATACAAAGGTCGGAGAACGCGGAGTCAGACTTTCCGGAGGACAGAGGCAGAGGATAGGGATTGCAAGAGCGCTCTACGGGGATCCGGAGTTTCTGGTTCTGGATGAGGCTACCGCCGCACTGGATTCTGATACTGAGCAGGCCGTAATGGAGGCTATAGATTCAATGCATGGCAAAAAGACCATGCTTATCATAGCCCACAGACTGACAACGATCAAAAACTGCGATCTGATCCTGGAAGTGAAGAATGGAAAGGCAGTCAAAGTGGATCGGGAGGAATTCGAGAGGGCATTAAAGGAGCAGACAGTTTATGAATGATCCGGTCCTTTCAGTTCTGCTTATAACATATAATCATGAAAAGTATATCAGTGAGGCATTGGATTCGGTGCTGATGCAGAAAACTGACTTTGACTATGAGATAGTGATCGGTGAGGATTGTTCCGCTGACAGGACCAGACAGATACTTGATGAATATAAGAAACAATATCCTGACAGGATACGTCTGCTCTACAGATCGAGGAATTACGGACGTCCCACGCTCAATGTATACGAGACAGCCTTAAGCTGCAAAGGACGTTATATTGCCACATTGGAGGGGGATGATTATTGGACAGATCCAGATAAGCTTCAGAAAGCGGTGAGTTATCTTGAAAGCCATCCGGAGTATTCCGGCTGCGCAAATCCGTCACGTCTTGTGGGAGAGGGGGGAGAAGAGCTGGAAGAAAAATCTCCCCTTGCCATGTATACCTGGGACAAAAAAGATTACACTTTAGCGGATTACAGAGCGGCTGACATATGGCCGGGGCAGACAGCATCGATAGTCACCAGAAATTTCTGGAGAGACGGGCTTTATGATTATACTGTGATCTACAGGGCGCATGATTTCATAGATGATGCCTGGATATTATTGTTTTCTCTGCTGCATGGTCCTTTATATCATTTTGATGAGGTGATGAGCGCCTGGAGATATGTTGCGAAAAAAGACGGAGAGAATTGGAATTCAATCAATCAGAAGAGAAACCAGTATATTCAGGAGACCTATTTTCATGTTGCCCAAATGTACTGGCTGGAGCAATACAGGAAACCAGATAAGAGAGAAAGGGAGAGAGCATATTATGATTTCAAGCTGGGGACATCTGTTTTCGTAAGACATCCGTCAAAAGAATCTCTGGAGCTGTTTATTACGGTCCTGAAATATGATCTTTTTCATATGCTTTGGCGTCTGCCGAAACCAAAGCTTAATAAACACACAGGTGGATGGGAGAAGACTGACATGCCGGAGGTTAAGGAATACTGATGATAGTGCAGCAGATAAACTCCGGTCTTGGAAATCAGATGTTTCAGTATGTCTTTTTCAGGCTGCTAACAAAGTATCATCCTGAAGTAAGAGTGAGGGCTGATCTTACCTGGTTTGAGTGGAATGACGCTCATCAAGGCTATGAGTTGGAGAAGCTTTTTGGGATAAAGCTTCCGGAAGCTACTGCATGGGAGATAGCTGTCACCTCAGGACAGTTCCCTCATACAATACCATTTCATCGATATATCAACAGGGCCCTCAGGATATTTGACCAAAAATATATTGACAGTCATTGCAGGGATGAAATATCCCTGAAGGAAATGATAAACTATGATACAAGGAAACATCTGTATCTGACAGGATATTATATATCGGAGGTATTTTACAGAGATCATCTTGATGATATAAGGAAAGAATTTGCTTTTCCGAAAGATGAGGTTTTAAGTTCTTCCGTTATGACGCATCATATACAATCCACGGAGTCTGTTTCTATTCACGTCAGAAGGGGAGACTATTTGGATCCTATATATGAAGGCAAATTTGATCTTCTTCGTGATGATTATTACAGAGCTGCTGTTGCCCGAATGAAAAAAATATATGAAAAGCCTCATTTTTTTATTTTTTCTGATGATAAGGATTTCATAAAGGAAGCTTTTGACTGGATACCGGCTGAGGAGCGGACTATAGTCAATGGAAATACAGGCTCTGATTCCTGGAAGGATATGTATCTGATGAGTATATGCAGGGGTAATATACTGGCAAACTCCACTTTTTCTACATGGGGAGCATTGCTTGGAAAGCCGGAGGGGAGACGGGTCATCTATCCCAGAGCTTATATTTCGGGGCGGGACAGTGAGATAAAGACAATAGAAGGCTGGGAAAGGCTGTGAAGAGATATGGATAACAGGATAAACGTAACACGTTCATCAATGCCGTTGCTTGATGAATATGTGGAAGAGATAAGAGGTCTTTGGGACAGTCATTGGCTGACAAACGCCGGTTCAAAGCATGAGGAGCTAAGGCAAAAGCTTAAGGACTATATGGGAGTCGGGCACCTTGAGCTTTTTACAAATGGCCATATGGCCATAGAGCTTTCGCTTGCAGCTTTAGGGCTTGACCACGGCGAGGTGATCACGTCACCGTTTACATTTGTGTCGACGACACATGCGATAGTAAGAAGTGGTCTGACGCCGGTATTTTGCGATATAGATCCGGCAGATTATACAATAGATGCTTCAAAGATCGAGGAATTGATCACGGATAAGACCGTGGCGATTCTTCCTGTTCATGTCTACGGGAATATCTGCCGAATAGAAGAAATACAGGATATAGCTTCGAGGTATGGGATTAAGGTAATATATGACGCAGCGCACACCTTTGGGGAAACATACAAGGGAAAAGGTATAGGAAACTTTGGAGATGTCAGCTGTTTCAGTTTCCATGCCACAAAAGTCTATAATACAATAGAAGGCGGGGCAGCGACTTACAACGATCCCGATCTGGATGCAAAGCTGGCACAGATAAGGGACTTCGGGATCGTAGACGAGGAAAAGATATCCTATGTAGGTCCAAATGCAAAGATGCATGAGTTCAGCGCGGCGATGGGGATATGCAATCTCAGGCACGTAGATGATGAAATAAAAAAGAGAGCGAAGGTGAGTCAAAGATACAGGGAAAGACTTGAAGGGATAAAAGGAATACAGTTAAACGCGCTTCAGCCAGATGTGAGATCCAACCATGCCTATTTTCCCGTGGTGTTTGACGAGGAGGTCTTTGGCGCTTCAAGGGATAAGGTGTTTGATATATTAAATAAGCACAATATCGGAGCGAGAAAATATTTTTACCCTATTACCACTGCATTGGACTGCTATAAGGACAGATTTGATCCAAATAAAACACCTGTCGCTTTGCAGATCAGCAAAAAGATACTTACTCTTCCGATATATGCGGATCTGCCTGTAGAGGATGTTGACAGGATATGTGAAGTGATCATTTCCGGTTGACTTGTATCCTGTTGAAATAATATAATTGCAACGGACTGTTCGGAAAAGAGTCCGTATCGGATCTATCTGTTGTGTGCAGAGGTACTCAAGTGGTCCAAGAGGAGGCACTCGAAATGCTTTAGGCCGGTCTCCGGTGCGTGGGTTCGAATCCCACCCTCTGCGCGAAATATTTAGGAGGAAAGATAATGGATTACGATGATTTAGGAGTAGTATTAGGAACATTTGCGATAGTCATCGCAGTTATGACAGTTATAGCGCTGATATTTTACATTATCGGTGCCATTTCAAGCTATAAATATCTTAAGGTGAGAAGTTACGAAAATGCGTGGATGGCTTTTATTCCCATAATCAATATCTATGCCCTGGTAGAAGCTACCTATGGACAGGGAGACAAGATCAATATTTACGGCTGGGAAGCCCCGGCTATTGTTCTGAAGCTTTGGCCTGTCGTAACATATGTGCTTGCGCTTGTGATCAATGTGGTACCGGTAATCGGGAGTGCCCTGAGTATGCTGCTTACGATTCTGAATATAGCTGTATTATTACTAATATATAAGGATATGATGGAGCGCCTTGAGAGCCCGGATGACGGATTTGGCGCTATAGTGGCAGTAGTGATCCACATAATTGCTGATATCAAGGTCCTGGGAGCTGCAGGCAGATTCCAGCCCGGTCAGCAGAATTGGAGGGCGGACGACAGAGTGCTTGCATCTCAGGCAGCAATAGGAGGCCCCCTTTCATTTCTTAACGGAAAGATTTGATCAGGTAAATAAAATAACAGAGAAGAGGATCCGCCATGCCCTCCATGGCGGATCTTTTTGATAAAGATGTTCAGATTATCTGATATTGCCTGTCCTCAAACAGCATATCGAGCATATTCTCTTCCAGCCGCTCCCGCTCTTTCTTTCTCCTTTCATGCCGCTGCTCATCAAGTTTTTCCTCAAATTTTTCCTGGGACAGCTTTTTTTCCAGTTGCTTTAGTTCCATCTGCTTCTTCGTTTGCTGCTCGGCAGCATGTTTTTTTGCAATAGCTTCCCGCTTTCTTGCCTGGGCCTGTTGTGACCTCTTTTGGCGGGTTTCCGAAGAAGAAATGCTCAGATTAACAGTATGGATGGTTATCTGTCCCAGGCTTTCATGATTTATCTCTCCGGCGCTTCCTATAGCCATATCGACATGCTGCACCGTTCCTGCACCACCAGATTCCTTAAGAAAGAAACCGGTTGACCTCACTACTCCGTCTCTTACGTTGTCATAACCGCTCACAGTAAACTCTGTAGCCTGTGAGCCGAGATAAATCGCGCCGATGTCAGCTTCTTTAAGATCCATCAGAATATCTTCCCCGTCTTCTCCCTTACACCATATCCTCAGGCGGCTGAATACGTCGTCGTTCTCGTCGATCCATCCGTTCCCGTCACTGTCATATTCCTTAAGGTCGGCGAATCCGTCTCCGCTTTTTGTGCCAAAGAGCTCGCTGCCGTCATTGATCTCACCATCATCATTTTTATCAAGTGCCAGGAACCCCGATCCCCGGCCGGGCATGGATATCTCATCCTTTACTCCATCAGAATCTATGTCAAATAAGAATTTTTGATCTTTGATATTTGCAACACCTGATCCAACATTTACTATCAGCGGATCACAAAGGGCATTTTGTACTGACGGAACATATACATTCAGATATTCCATATAGCTTCGGCTCATGCTTACATCTATATTGAAATCAATGATCCTTCCATCATCAGTTTTGGCTCTGCCTTCAGCATGAAACTGGGTACTTTCATATTCCTCATATGTCACAAGCTGATGAGTTGTGCCCCCGAACATGCCGGCGCTTATAAACCTTCCCATCAGCATGGACAGTACTTTGTTTTGAAAGCCTCCCGCTTCATACCTCCCGGCGCCTATATCTCCGATGGTTTCACCTCCCAGTCTTGTGTAATTGTTGAAGATATCACTGCCTGACATATTTCCATAGCTATCCTTGCTATATGCATCAAATCCATCCTTGGCCTGCTTTCCGAATCCCAGAGTTCTCCGTGCATCCTCAAAGGAAGTCTCAATTTTTTGATCCTTTGCTCTGGTGCCGTTCTGGCTGAATGCTCTTGCAGCCATCATTGAAACATTGCTCTCAGATATTCTCATATCCGCTCTCCTTTCTTTGAGGCATTTGCCTCATGTTTCTTACTTCCGCCCGGTTTTTGATCGTATTTTTGGCGGAAGTTCCTGTTTTTGGGCACAAAAAAGACACCTATCGATCATTCATTCCATTGAAAGTAGATGCCATCCTAGCCCGATATGCTTATCTGTATTGTTTATCGGATAGAAACTGTGATTATATAATACCCTCAGGTAAAATGAAATAAAAAGACGTTAGCGGTCAGGGTTGCCAACGATGATCCTGAGAAAAAGGGGGGTGAAAATAAGGATCAGGAAAAAGCCTGCTGCCATACATATCCCCAGAGCAGGAAGGAACATCGGCAGAAATCTGGCTCCGGTTCTGGCAATCCTGCTATAAGCCAGAAGGATCATGCATAAAGTTATAAACGGAGTAAATATGAGATCGCAGATCAGGCTCTCAAAGCATCTTGTGGAGAACCTGCCGGGTTGAAGATTGAATTTCGCGCTTGCGCTGTCTGTGACTTTTTTTATTGGGATCAAAAAACCTATGATAAGACTTATGACCGCGCTTACCGCAAAGTTTATGATCCAGCCGACTGGCTCAAAATGGCCGGAACTTATCATTCCAATAAGTGAGAGAAAGAAACTCAGGGTAAGAGCCATACATATGCTCATTTTTCTGCCAATCTTTTTCATATTTCTTTCCTTCTCGTCCATAAACATGCCTCCGGAAAAAACTCAATACGCTTTCCAGCTATTATATCACAGCAGGCAGGGGATTTACTATAAGTCCCATTTTGTTACAACATTCGGGGTGTTTATTTTTTCTTATATACTATATGTAGAAACAGGATTTTCTTATTTGACAAAAGATTACAAATATGTTAAATGTTTGTTACTATGCTAAAGAAGTTATTATCATCAGTCCTTGCCATTATACTGACAACGGCGATAACGACAAATACATACGCGGCTGACACCATCCTGAATTCCATTTCGGCAGGAGCTGCCAAGAAGGCGTCTGTTTCATCGGATACAGGCGTCAGAACAGATGCCCCGGATGAAAATGATGAAGAGGATAAAAGCGGCGATGTGATGAAGGTAATCGAGACACCGCAGGAAAAGCCTGCTGAAAACGGCGATGCTGCTGAAACTGAAGGTAAAGAAGACGAGGAAAAACCGGAAGAAACCAATGATGACAGCAGCGAAGATGAGACGGAGGACTCTTCGGACGGAAGCGAACTCTGTGTTGCCAAGGTCGAGGATATGATGAATGTGAGGGCCGAAGCATCCGAGGAAGCCAAAGTCGTCGGTTATATGTACAAGGATTGCGTCGGTGAGATAGTAGAGCGTGGCGACGGATGGACAAAGATCAGGTCAGGCAAGCTTGATGGATGGGCAAAGAACGACTATCTGTATTTTGGAGATGAGGCAAAGGAAAGAACAGAGAAGACGGTAAGGGAAATTGCCGTTATCAATACCGGCGGACTCAGGGTCAGAGCCGAAGCATCTGAAGAGGCTGAGGTAAAAGCTATGCTTGCCGAGGGCGATGAAGTAGATGTGATAGATGCGGAAAATGAAGAGTGGACAAAGATTTCATTTGAAGACGGAACTTCCGGCGAAGATACGGGATATGTATCAAATGAATATATCAGTATAAAGGTTTCATATAAGACAGGTGAAACCATAGAGGAAGTCAAGGACAGGGAGGAAAAGTCCAAGGCAGCAAGAGAAGCATCAGAGAAGAGTAAGAAAGAAGAAAAGAAAAGCGGATCAAAGTCAGATAACGGAGGATCTACCAGTGCTCCTGCAACAACTAATTCAGGATCTGTATCTGCATCAGTAGATGATGAGACGCTGCTGGCGGCGCTCATACAGTGTGAATGTAACGGTCCATATGATGCGCAGCTTGCTGTCGGTGCTGTCGTGGTAAACAGAGCTAAGGCCGGATACGGTTCGATATCAAATGCAATATATGCACCTTATCAGTTTGGACCTGCTTCTTCAGGAAAGCTAGCAGCGACTATTTCCAGCGGAGCTATATCAGCTTCCGCCCGTCAGGCAGCCAAAGATGCTATTAGCGGAGTATCAAATGTAGGTGGTGCGAGATATTTCAGAAATGTTAAATCCGGTCATGCGGGAGTAGTAATAGGAAATCACGTGTATTGGTGAGACAGCCGATGGCTGCCTCACGGGCACGATTTGACGGGATAGAGCATAGTTATCCTATACCACAGGAAATTGCACCTGTGGCTTTTTTTTTGTATAATAATTTTTTCACCACCTAATAATGCAGAACAATATACAGGAGGAAAAGTGATGGGAATACTGGCAGTGCTGTTACTGATAATTATTGTACTTATTGTGGTAAATGTGCGTATTGTACCACAGGCTGAGGCATTTGTAATAGAACGGCTCGGAAAATACAAGACTACCTGGACTGCAGGAATACACGTGAAGACCCCATTTATAGAAAGGGTTGCGGTAAAGATGTCCCTTAAGGAGCAGGTACTGGATTTTCCCCCGCAGCCTGTTATAACCAAGGATAATGTTACAATGCAGATAGACTCCGTTGTCTTTTGTAAAGTGTTTGATCCTAAGCTGTACGCGTATGGCGTTGAGCACCCTATCGCAGGACTCCAGAATCTTGCCGCAACAACGCTAAGAAATATCATAGGTGAAATGGAACTGGACCAGACCCTGACCGGACGGGATCAAATAAACGCAAAAATGCAGACTATATTGGATGATGCCACTGATCCCTGGGGTATAAAAGTAACAAGGGTTGAGATCAAGAATATCGCGCCGCCGAAAGAGATAGAGATGATAATGACCAAGCAAATGAGGGCGGAGCGAGAGAGACGTCAGACCGTGCTTGAAGCCCAGGCTCATCAGGAAGCCGTAGTAGCGAGGGCAGAGGGTGACAAGAAGGCAAAGATCCTTGCAGCAGAGGCTGAGAGAGATGCCCAGATAGCGTTGGCAGAAGGCCGGGCTAAGTCAAAGAAACTCGTATATGAAGCAGAGGCAGAGGGTGTGAACATGCTGAATAAAGCTGCACCTACGGAAGGGGTTCTGAGACTTAAGGGAATAGATGCCCTGAAGGATGTCGCTGATGGAAGAGCTACCAAGATATTCATGCCGTCAGATATCTCTGCAGTGGTAGAAACACTCGGAGTAGCAGCGGAAGCTATAGGTATCGGAAACGCCACTCCGGTAGATGACAGTGAAAAGCCGAAGGCTGTGCACGAGGCTGATCCTTGCATCCATCCCGATACAGGAGTAGGAGGCATTGAAGCGGCAGCAGCTACAGAGGCGATAATAGAGGATGTGGAAAACCAAAGCGAGGATTTATAAGGGATGATATCACTGAAGGGAAGAAGCTTTCTCACACTTAAGGATTTTACGAAAGATGAGATACTATATCTCATAGATCTGGCCGGACATTTCAAGAAACTAAAGAAGGAACATGTTTTACATGACAGGCTTAAAGGCAGAAATGTGGCTTTGATCTTTGAAAAAACATCTACAAGGACCAGATCCTCCTTTGAAACAGCAGCGCACGACCTTGGAATGGGGACGACATATCTGGATCCGAAGAGTTCGCAGATCGGGAAAAAGGAAAGTATCGAGGATACTGCCCGGGTACTCGGAAGGATGTTTGACGGTATAGAATACAGAGGATATGGTCAGGAAATAGTAGAGAGCCTTGCAGAACATTCAAGAGTTCCCGTATGGAACGGACTTACAAATGAGTACCATCCGACACAGATACTGGCCGATATGATGACTATACGGGAACATATGGGTGACCTGGAGGGAAGGACCCTCGCCTACATGGGAGATGCCCGATACAACATGGGAAATTCCCTGATGATCGGATGCGCCAAGCTGGGCGTTAATTTTCATGCCGTGGCCCCCAAAAAGTATTTCCCAGATGAAGAGCTTGTGGCAAAGTGCCGTGAATGGGCGAAAAGCTCGGGGGCGGAGATAGTCCTTACAGAGGATGCAAAAGAAGGAACAAAAGACGCCGACGTGGTGTATACGGATGTATGGGTATCCATGGGAGAACCGGATGAGGTATGGGAAGAGAGAATAGAGGATCTGACACCATACAGAGTGACCATGGATATAATGAAGAATGCAAAAAATGAGGCAATCTTTATGCACTGTCTGCCGGCATTTCATGATCTTGATACTGAGATCGGCAAAGAAATAAATAAGAAGTTCGGACTAACCTGTATGGAAGTTACTGATGAAGTATTTGAATCCTATCAGGAAGCTGTATTTGATGAAGCAGAAAACCGCATGCATACTATCAAGGCTGTCATGGCAGCAACTCTGGCTGACGATTGGGAAATATGAGCTTTGACAAAAAGAATCCCAAATTTCTGATAGACCTTATAACAATGATCTTTGCCATAGTAGTAATAGTACTGGCAATGGCAGCCATAATGGGCGGATTTATGAATCTGCTCACGCTGGTATTCTACTTTGGAGCGGCTATGTTTGCAGCCAATATCATAAGGGGGATCGTCTCCCGGAGGTATTGGACTTCTATTCTTATCATGCCGCTTATAGCCTGTATTTTTGCAGGATTGGCTACCCAGGGAGTGATAAAGCCTTGGATCTTTTAACATATCTCAGAGACAGAAAGGAATTTGTTTCCGGTCAGGAGATCGCGGATGCCACAGGGGTTTCGAGGAATGCCGTATGGAAGCAGATAAAGGCTCTGAGGCGAGAAGGCATCGAGGTTGAGGCTGTCAGCGGGAAGGGCTATAGACTGGCTGACGAGGGAGATGCTTTTGGAGAACGATCCATAAAGGCAGCGCTTCATACCAAATGGCTTGGAAGAGAGCTGATATATTTCAGGGAAACCGACAGCACTAATGATGAATTGAAAAGACGGGCTGAAAAAGGTGCAAAGGAAGGCCTTGTGGCGGTTGCCGATGTCCAGACAAAGGGAAAGGGCAGGAGAGGCAGAGGATGGGACAATCCAGCCGGAGTTAATATAGCCATGAGCTATCTTCTTCGCCCGGTGTTTCCCCCGAATACTGCGCCAATGATGACACTCGTGATGGCCTTGTCCGCCGCTGAAGGCATAAATAAAATATCGGGACTTGAAGTGAAGATAAAATGGCCCAATGATATTGTGATGAACGGCAGGAAAATAGTAGGAATACTTACAGAGATGACGGCAGAGCCTGACTATATTCATGAGGTGATAATAGGCACTGGGATCAATGTAAACGGGAGGGAGTTTCCGGAGGAGATTAAAGACAAAGCCACATCCTTGTATATGGAAGCTGGAAGGACCTTCTCCAGAGCTGAGATCACAGCGGCAGTGACCGACGCATTTGAGGAATACTATGAGGTGTTTTGCAGGACAGATGATATGAGCGGTCTTTGCGATATATATAACGATTCCTGTGTTAACGTGAATGAAAAGGTAAGAGTCCTGGATCCAAAAGGCGAATATGAAGGGATATCTCACGGGATAGATAATCTGGGCAGGCTGAAGGTCACCAGGGAGGACAATACGAAAGGCGTTGTTTATGCTGGCGAGGTCTCTGTTCGGGGGATATATGGATACGTTTGATAAGAAAGATGGCATAGTGCTTTGCGGAGCAAACTCCTATGAGCGAAAGTACTATTTTAACAGAGACTTCTCGAAACTTCCGGATCAGGTTAAGGATACGCTGCAAATAATATGTGTGGAATTTACTGAGAAATGCGGAGGCTCCTTTCTCATAAAAATAGATGAAAACGGCGGTCTGCTGCTGGAAACAGATGCAGAAGAGGCCGATGCTTTATATGATGAGATCGGAGCAGAGCTTGAGATCAAAAATCTCCAGATGACACAGAGGCAGCTGTTTGAAGAAATATCACTGTTTTACAAGGTTGTCTTTCTGGGGGAACGCATAGATCTATGAAGGAACGGTCGATATATACCGTTCTGTCTCCTATGGCCGGAGTCACGGATATGAGCTACAGGGAGATCTGCCATGAGATGGGAGCAGATCTTACGGTTACTGAAATGATCTCTGCCAAAGCTGTCACCTATGGAAATAAGAAAACATACAGTCTCTGCAGGCTGTCTGAAAAGGAGCATCCGGTATCCCTGCAGCTTTTTGGATCGGAGCCTGATACGATGGCCGAAGCAGTACGCATTCTGTCGGAAACAGTCCCATATGACATGATAGATGTCAATATGGGATGTCCTATGCCAAAGATAGTAAATAACGGTGAAGGATCAGCCCTAATGAAGGATCCTGCACTGGCTGGGAGGATAGTGGATGCGATGGTCAGAGTATCTGAAAAGCCGGTTACTGTAAAGATGAGAGCCGGTTTCGACAGGACGAATATAAACGCTGCTGAGGTTGCGCGCGCAGTAAGCGCTGCAGGAGCAAGTATGCTGACTGTTCATGGAAGGACCAGGGATCAGTACTATGAGGGAATAGCAGATTGGGATATCATAGCACAGGTCAAGCGTGCGGTGGATGTACCCGTTATAGGAAACGGTGATGTTACAGGGATAGAAAGTGCAAAGAAGATGATAAGTGAGACCGGCTGCGACGGGGTAGCGATTGGAAGGGCGGCAAGAGGTAATCCATGGATATTTAGGGAGCTGTCTGCCGGGAAAGAATATATTCCATCCATAGAAGAAAAGAAGAGAATAATGATAATACATCTGGAAAAGATCATTCAGGAAAAAGGTGAATTCATAGGAGTACGTGAGATGAGAAAGCATATTGGATGGTATACAGCAGGGATAGCCGGATCTGCAAAACTGAGAGTCAGTATAAATAAATCAGACAGCGAAAGAGTAATGAGGGAACTGATATTAAATATTTGACTTTGTCTATGTAATAGTATAAAATGTCTTGTCCTTATTGTAGGATGAGATATTTTATATATATAGGAGTAAGGAAAATGGGTGAAGAAGCACAGATCAAAACATATGAGATGACCCAGGAGGGTTATGATGAGCTGGAAGCAGAACTTGATGAGCTCGTCAATGTAAAAATGAAAGAAATAGCAAAAAAGCTTGGAGAGGCAAGGGAGCAGGGAGATCTCTCTGAGAATGCCGAGTATGATGCTGCTAAAAACGAGCAGTCTGAGATCAATGGACGGATTGAAAAAATAAAGCAGCTTTTGAAGGGGGCTAAGGTTGTTTCGCCGGATGACATAGAGAAAGGCAGGATCGGAATCGGAAGCACGGTAAAGCTTATGGATATGGAGTTTAAGGATGAGATGGAATACAGGATCGTCGGTCCTACTGAGGCCAGCAGCCTGAATAATAAGCTCTCTAATGAATCTCCGGTCGGAAGAGCCATTATGGGTCATAAAAAAGGCGATACGGTGAAGGTTGAGACAAAAGCAGGAATACTGAAATACAAGATATTAGGAGTCTCAAATAAGAAAAAGAATTGATCGGAGGGCTGTATGCCACAGGAAGACATACTCGCGGTAAAGAGAGAAAAGCTTTCAACATTACAGAAAGAGGGCAGGGATCCCTTTCAGATAACCAAATATGATGTGACACATCACGCACAGGAAATAAAGGACTCATTTGAATCACTTGAAGGACAGAGCGTGAGGGTAGCAGGCAGGATGATGTTTAAGCGCAAGATGGGCAAGGCATCCTTCTGTAACTGCATGGACCGCACAGGGAAGATCCAGATATATGTGGCGCGTGATACTGTCGGAGAGGCAGAGTACGACGACTTCAAGAAATATATGGATGTCGGTGATATCATAGGAGTCGAAGGGGAAGTCTTCAGAACCCAGGCAGGCGAGATATCCGTACATGCAGCAAAGCTTACACTGCTCACAAAGGCATTAAAGCCTTTGCCCGAGAAATTCCACGGCCTTACGGATACGGATACAAGGTACCGCCAGAGATACCTCGATCTCATAATGAGTGAAGAGAGTAAGGATACCTTCCTTAAGAGATCGCAGATAATAAAAGAGATCAGAAACTTCCTGGATGGCAGGGATTTCATAGAAGTAGAGACTCCGATGCTCGTA
>CADCRB010000161.1 GCA_902803745.1 uncultured Lachnospiraceae bacterium | reverse complement strand
TCGGAATAATAATTCCAAATGGAATAGCCCTCCAGATATTTCTTCTGTAAAAGGATATCCTTCCCGGCATAAAGATGATAATCCTCCCGCGGGTCTGACTCGGAAAAGGCTGTCACATTTTCCGGAAGATCAGAATCGATCCATGGAGATCCGGCAGACAGTCCTTCGTTCTCTCCGGCTCCGAAAGTGTCGCTTATAAAACTGCCCAAAGCTATAGGATAATCCAGGAGCAGGCATATTATAAGGATGATCGCAGCGAATTTTTTCAATATCTGGAATATAAACATATGATCATAACACCTTTATTACAGATATTTTTTGAGTTTTCCTCTTATTCTCTGTATTGCGTTATCAGTTGCCTTCTCATTCTTACCGAGGACATCGGCGATATCAGAATAGCTCATGCCTGTCACATACAACTCCAGCACGTTCTTTTCAAAAGCGGAGAGCTCCTCTTCTATGGCTCTTTCGATCTCCTCACTCTTTTCATGGGAAAGGACTACCTTCTCCGGCTCCGTGGCATCACTGGCTCTCAGCATATCCTTCACTTCCACGGCCCGTCCGCCCTCATCCTCATCCTTGGTCTCCTCATACAAGGAAACATAGGTATTAAGCGGGATATGTTTTTTTCTGCCGGAGGCCTTCACCGCAGAGTATATCTGTCTGGTAATACACAGTCTTGCAAAAGTACCAAAGGAAGCATCTCTTCCCGGATCATATTCCTGCACAGCCTTAAAGAGTCCTATCATCCCCTCCTGTATCAGATCCTCGTTTTCTCCCCCGATAAGATACATCGTGGACGCTATTGATCTTACGACATTTTTGTATCGTTCGAAGAGTTCATCGATCCCCGATGCCTCTCCTTCTCTGACCTCTTCAATTATCTCTTCATCTGTATATGAGCTCATGATAATACTGTGATCACTTACTCCTCTGCCTCACTATCTCATACGCAAGCACCCCGCAGGCAACGGAAGCATTGAGCGAATCCAGATGTCCGGCCGTAGGGATCCTTACAATATAATCACACTTTTCTTTCACAAGACGCGAAAGCCCGCTGCCCTCGGCACCTACGACGAGTCCGATCGGTCCTTTAAGATCACTCTCATACATCAGCTCACCGTCCATATCAGCTCCGGCAAACCAGAGTCCCTTTCCCTTGAGCTCCTCCATCGTCCTGGCGAGATTGGTAACCTTTGCCACAGGCACATAATTAAGTGCGCCGGCAGAAGCCTTTGCCACAGTAGCCGTAAGTCCTGCTGCACGATCCTTAGGTATGATGACACCATGTGCACCGCAAAGATCGGCTGTCCTTATCATCGCTCCGAGATTGTGAGGATCCTCTATCCCGTCAAGTATAAAAATAAAAGGCTCTTCGCCCTTTTTCTCTGCCCTTTCCAGAATATCAGAAACCTCTGCATATCTGTATGCTGCCGTTTTTGCGATCACTCCCTGATGGTTTCCGGATGCGCTTATCTCGTCAAGTCTTCTCCGCTCTACGAAGTCCATCCTGACTCCGGCTTTTTTTGCCTCACGTCTTATCGTATCAAGTTTGCCATCATGCGAGCCATCAAGAATATAAACCCTCTCGATCGTTCTGCCTGACCGGAAAGCTTCTATGACCTCATTTCTTCCCTCGACCAGAAGCGTGTCCGCCGTGCCTTCACCTTCGTTTTCCCTGTTCTTTGCCTGATAGTTTCTGATCTTTTCCGGCTTCATTTTCAATCCTTCCGCTCCGAAGCATTTATTCCCAGCTCCGCCAGCTCTTCTATCCTTTCCGTCATTCCCTTTAGATAAAGATAACCAAATAGCGCCTCCAGTCCGGTCGCTTTGTGATAATCGATACCTGATGCATTCTTTGCCTGATGAGTCACATGCGCGTTGCAGCCTCTCCTCATTATCTCCTTCTCATCTTCGGATAGCATGCTTCCCCCGATAAGCTCATCATATATCCTGGCCTGCGCTCCGGCGCTTACTATACGGGACGTTTCCCGATGAAGCTTCTTCGCCTGTGTATTGCCCCTCTTCACAAGAGTGTATCTTACATAAAGCCCATATACACCGTCACCGAGAAAAGCAAGAGTTATGGGCGAATAAGTGCGAAGATCCGTCATATCCTCGACCACTTTACACCTTCTCTTGTATCCTTAAGCTGTATACCCTTCGCCAGAAGCTCGTCTCTTATCTCATCAGCTCTTGCGAAGTTCTTTTCCTTCCTGGCCTGCTGCCTCTCCTCTATCAGCTTCTCTATATCCGCATCAAGAGTCTCCTCTTTTACTTTAAGGATCAGTCCCAGTATGCCGCCAAGCTCCTCTATCTCTTCCCTGATCTCCTTTGCGAATGCTTTTGTCGCGCCCTCCTTTGCAGTAGTGTTCGCGAGCTTTACGAGATCAAAGATCACAGATATCGCATCGGCAGTGTTCAGATCATCATCCATGACCTCATTGAATCTTTCCTTCTGCTTTTCCGCCTCTGCTGCAGCATCCTTTTCGGCATCCGTCATATCTCCGTCAGCGCCATCCTTTTCGATGTCCGATAAATTGGATACCGCATTTTTTATCCTGTCGAGTCCCGTCTTGGCGGATTCCATCAGTTCATCCGAAAAGTTAAGCGGCGATCTGTACTGCGCGGACAGCATAAAGAACCTGAGAACCTGAAGATCGTATTTCCCCGCTATATCCCTGACTGTAAAAAAATTGCCGAGAGATTTGCTCATCTTCTGGTTGTTAATATTCAGGAAACCGTTGTGCATCCAGTAATGTGCAAAAGGAACTCCATTGGCAGCCTCCGACTGAGCGATCTCATTTTCATGATGCGGAAATATGAGATCTTCACCGCCTGCATGGATGTCTATCGTATCACCAAGATATTTCTTTGACATGCACGAGCATTCTATATGCCATCCCGGGCGGCCCTCGCACCATGGTGAATCCCAATAAGGTTCGCCCTCCTTTTTAGGTTTCCAGAGCACAAAGTCCAGATCGTCCTCTCTGTCTTCGGTTCCCGCCACCTTCAGAGCATGCTTTTCTGCACGGTGTCCCGACTCCAGATCATCAATATTCTTGCCTGAAAGCTTTCCGTAGCCTTCAAATTTTCTTGTGCGGTAATATACTGTTCCGTCAGATGCCGCATAGGCATAGCCCTTATCGATCAGAGTGCTTATCATCTCTATCATTTCAGGGATTTCCTGAGTGGCCTTGGGATGAGTAGTGGCAGGCAGGATGTTCAGTCCCTGCATGTCCTTTTCACACTCCTTTATATATCTTTCCGATATTTCCGAGGGCTCGACACCTTCCTCGTTCGCAGCATTGATTATCTTATCGTCCACATCAGTAAAATTAGAGACATAGTTCACTTCATAGCCGCGATAAGTCATATATCTGCGAAAAGTATCAAAGACAATCATGGGTCTCGCATTACCGATGTGTATAAGGTTATACACAGTGGGGCCGCAGACATACATTGTGATCTTCCCTTCTTCTATGGGCACAAATTCCTCAAGACGTTTTGATAATGTGTTGTATATTTTCATTATATTCGCTCCCTTTTTCTTTAGATCCCTTCTCCGTTCATGCCTTCTGTGTTCATCCTGTCCATATCTATCCTGCTCCGCTCAGTCTTTCCTGACATATCATTTTTAATAAAGCGAAGCTCCTCCTCAAGCCTGAGGATATGATTCGTCAGCTCCGAATTCGCATCCTTAAGATTGTTTATATCCTCCCGCACAGGATCCGGCAGATCAGTCTGGTCTATGATCTCCGAAGGTATCTCCTTATCATAGCGCTTCACTACCCGCCCCGGTACCCCCACGACAGTACAGTTGTCCGGCACGGATTCAAGCACCACCGAGCCGGCACCTATCTTCACATTGTCTCCGATAGTAAAGGATCCCAGCACCTTGGCTCCGGCACTTATCATGACATTATTCCCGATGGTGGGATGGCGCTTTCCTTTCTCCTTCCCGGTACCGCCAAGGGTCACGCCCTGATACAGCAGCACATTGTCTCCTATTTCCGTAGTTTCCCCTATGATGACTCCCGTACCATGGTCTATGAAGACATTTTTACCGATCTTTGCGCCGGGATGTATCTCTATGCCTGTCTTCCTGGCAGCCTTCTGGGAAATGTACCGGGCTCTGAAATAATGCCCCTTAAGATAATGTTCATGAGCTTTTCTGTAGTAATATACAGCCCAAAAGCTGGGATAGAGAAACACTTCCCAGTCGCTGTGTATCGCGGGATCGTGCTC
>CADCRB010000160.1 GCA_902803745.1 uncultured Lachnospiraceae bacterium | reverse complement strand
TGCAATCAGGAGCATGATAATTGGATATCAAGGGTAATAATATAGAACCGTCTGTACAACCAGAGGCAGCGAGACAGGTTCAGGATACGGGAGGAGATGCCTTCAAGTTTGCGCTAATGTCCAACATTGGCGAAACTGAGCTGCAGGAAAGACTTTCAAATCTAATGAGTGAGATCACAGCCGAGGGAGAGATCATCGCCAAACGCAAGAATATTAAAGATATGCGAAGATACCGTGGCCTGGTTAAAGATTTCATGAATGAAATACTTAACAGATCCCACAAATTCTCAAGACAGAATTTTTTGGATAAAAAAGGACGCCACAGAGTATATGGCATAATAAAGCTGGTAGATCAGAATCTGGATGATCTTGCGGCTGAATTGTTGAAAGAAGAAAGTGACAATCTTTCCATTCTTGCCAAAATAGGAGAGATAAGAGGGTTGTTGATAGATCTGTTAATGTAAAAATGATAAACAGCGTAGACGAACGGCTAAAATCCTATATTGAAAAAGCAATTTACAGTGACACTGTGAGTCAGGCGTATATATTCGAAGGATCCGATAAAGCGGGTCAAATGGAACTGGCTGAATATCTGGCAGGGGCTTTGTTTTGTACTTCAGAAGATCACCCCAGGCCCTGCGGCATCTGCCATGCATGTACTCTTTTGTTAAGTGGAAGCCATCCAGACTTCATAAAGATATCACATGAAAATACAAAAACAATTTCTGTAAAAGATATAAGAGAACAATTATTGGATGACATAGATATCCGTCCATTTTACGGTGGCAGAAAAATCTATATTATCCCGGATGCGGAACTAATGACAAAAGAGGGACAAAATGCATTGCTAAAGACAATAGAAGAACCGCCTTCTTATGCCATTATCATACTTTTGGTAACCAACAGAGAATTGCTTTTGGAGACGATCAGGTCGCGGTGTGTAACGCTCTCCTTCAGGGCAGAACCGGTATTTCATACAGATGATGAGGAAGTTAAAGAACTGTTTTTAAGAATTGACAGCATCCTTTCTGGTAGCGGCCGCATAGATACCGGGGAACTAATGAATTTTGCCAAAGAGCTATCTTCAGATCATGCCCAGGTTTTACCGGATATTTTTTGCTATATTGAAAGGATCTGTGCAGATGCACTGCTCGCTAAATCCGATATAGTATTGACAGAAAAGACAGTGACAGGATATATTGAAAAAACTGCGTCCATACCCTATGAAGGGCTTGAGCGCATACTTAAGTCAGTAAAGACGGCAAGACATGATATACTCTTAAATGTAGCATCGGAAACAGTAGTGGATTCTTTGCTTCTTAGCATAAAACAGGCAGTGACATCTGTCTCGTGAAAGGATACAGTAACTATATGACTAACGTAATATGCGTGAGGTTCAGAACTGCAGGGAAGATATATTACTTCAACCCCGGAGATCTGGAGATAAAAAGAGGAATGCATGTAATCGTAGAGACTGCCAGAGGCAAGGAGTACGGACGAGTTGTCTCGGATATGCGGCAGGTGGATGAAAAGGAACTTAAAGCCCCTCTGAAGCAGGTGATACGTATAGCAACTGAAGAAGATTCAGACAAAGAAACAGTTAACCGGATTCGTGAGCAGGAGGCTTTTAAGATCTGTAAGGAGAGGATAGCATCGCACGGACTGGAAATGAAACTTATCGATGCGGAGTATACTTTTGATGGAGGTAAGCTACTGTTTTATTTTACCGCTGACGGACGAGTGGATTTCCGTGAGTTGGTAAAGGATCTTGCGGGACAGTTCAGGACGCGCATAGAACTAAGGCAGATAGGGGTCAGAGATGAGACCAAGATAATCGGAGGAGTTGGCATTTGCGGCAGAGAACTTTGCTGCCATGCATATCTTTCAGACTTTGCTCCGGTTTCAATCCGTATGGCTAAAGAACAGAATCTTTCTTTGAACCCGGCAAAAATATCCGGAGTTTGCGGAAGACTGATGTGTTGTCTGAGGAACGAACAGGAGACCTATGAATACCTTAACAAAAAACTACCCACTGTTGGAGATATAGCAACTACACCGGATGGTGTAAGGGGAGTGGTAGAATCTGTTAATGTACTGCGCCAGAAGGTCAGGATAATCGTGGATGAGGGAGATGAAAAAGAGATAAGGGAATATCCCGCTGAAGAATTGTATTTTAAGCCCAGGAGATCAAAGGGACATGGAAAGGGTGCAAAAAAGACCGATATCGTGGAAACTGTGGCAGAAAAAGAGCTTGAAGAGTTGGAGACTCTAGAGGAGAAAGAAGGAGCAGCCTCTAAGCTTGATGAATAGAGAGGGCTATTTACGCGCTAACGAAAGACTCGATGACTTGCAAAGGAACGGTCTTTATATTATCCAACATCCAAAGAAGTTTTGTTTTGGAATGGATGCTGTATTACTATCGGGATTTGCAGCCGGGCATGCTTCAGGAAGAAACGGCAGAGCATTGGATTTATGCACGGGAACCGGAATAATTCCTCTTTTGATATCGGCAAAAACCGGATTCTCCAGCATTATAGGTATGGAAATTCAGGAAGAGATGGCTGATATGGCTAAAAGAAGCGTAGAAATGAACGCTCTCAGCGAAAGAATAAAGATAATTACTTGCGATATAAAAGAGGCGGCGGACTATATTCAGGCGGCCTCTTTTGATATGGTAACTGTAAATCCACCATACTTTAAGGCTGGTCATGGGATAGTTAACCCTTCTGACACAAAGACGATATCAAGGCACGAGGTGGCGTGTACGCTTCGGGACGTTCTGTCTGTTTCCAGATCAGCGTTAAAAGATGGCGGCTATTTTTTTATGGTCCATAAGCCCCAAAGACTGACAGATGTCTTATTTGAGATGAGAAGTGCAGGATTGGAGCCAAAGACATTAAAAACCGTGTATCCGAAAATATCATCTGAACCCTCAATGATATTGATAGAAGGAAGAAAAGGTGCCGGCACAGAGATCAGGATAGAGCCTCCATTGATAATATACGACGAAAACGGAAAATATACAGAGGAGATGTATACCGTCTATGGATACTGAAAAAAGAGGCTGTCTGTACCTTTGTCCGACACCGATAGGCAATCTGGGAGATATAACGGTGCGTTCAATTGAAATCCTCCGTGATGTGGATATTATTGCTGCAGAGGATACCAGAAATACGCTAAAACTGCTAAACCATTTTGATATTCATACATCACTTACAAGCTACCATGAGCATAATAAGTACAAAAAGGCGCAAGAACTGATTCAGCTGATGCTTTCGGGAAAAAGCATAGCCTGCGTGACCGATGCCGGAACTCCCGCTATATCCGATCCCGGAGAGATTTTGGTTAAGCAGGCTATTGATTCAGGAATAGATGTGATTTCCCTTCCCGGAGCCACGGCTTTTGTGACTGCTCTCACGGTATCAGGTTTTTCCGCTGAAAGATTCGTATTTGAGGGTTTTCTCCCGAAGGCAAAAAAAGACAGGAGCAGATTATTAGCGGAAATTAGCAATGAGGGCCGCACCATTATATTATATGAGGCACCCCACCACTTAAAAAACACCTTACTGGAGCTAAAAAACGTACTTGGCGGAGAAAGAGAGATCGCTATTTGCAGGGAGCTTACCAAGATTCATGAGGAAGTACTAAGATTATCGCTAACAGAAGCTGTCAGTTATTACAGGAATAACGATCCAAAAGGAGAGTTTGTGCTGATCATAGCTGGAAAACCGAAAGAAGAGCAGGAGAAGATCAGACAAAAGGAATATGAAGACATGACCATAGCAGAGCATGTTGAAATGTATGAGGCATTAGGCGAAGATCGAAAGGAAGCGATGAAAAAGACTGCGGCAGACAGGGGAATATCAAAAAGAGAAGTATACAAAGCTCTTCTATCTGGAGCTGGTTATACCCGGTAGTATAACTTGACAATCAAGTCGTTTGCGGTTATAACGGTATAAACGGTGAAAAGTGACCGTTGAATAGTATTTTACTTATTTTTTAGAGGAGGAGTTCATCAAATGAACAAGACAGAATTAGTAGAGGCAATCGCGAAGAAGGCTGGTCTTTCAAAGAAGGATGCAGAGGCAGCTCTTAAGGCTTTCACTGATACAGTAGGAGCTCAGCTTAAGAAAGGAGATAGGATTCAGCTCGTAGGATTTGGTACTTTCGAGGTTGCCAAGAGGGCAGCTCGTGAGGGCAGAAATCCCCAGACTGGAGCTACCATGAAGATCGCGGCTTCAAAGGCACCTAAGTTCAAGGCCGGAAAAGCGCTTAAGGATCTTGTAAACAAAAAATAAGCATCAAGACAGCAAAGAAGTGTAGTTAAGCGCCTGTCGGTCGGCAGGCGCTTTTTGTGCAAAATTGTGCATCCTAAATGGTGATTAAATATGAGATTGGATAAATTCTTAAAGGTATCCAGACTAATAAAACGCAGAACTGTTGCCAATGAAGCCTGTGATGCTGGAAGAGTGACTGTAAACGGGAGAACTGCAAAAGCAGGTACAACGATAAAACCAGGAGATGAGATAGCAATTGTTTTTGGAGATAAGGTAGCAAAAGTAAGAGTCGTTTCTGTAGCTGAGGCTGTAAAAAAAGAAGAAGCTCAGGATATGTATGAGTATATTTGAAAAGAACAGAGAAAATCCCAAATTATCCCAAAACAGGATAATCCCATTTTTATTTTCACTGATTTGTACTGCGATATACGTCAGTCTTGTTTTTAATGAAAATGTATGGCTTGACGAAGCGTTTTCCGCATCAATAATCCGGTGCGGATTCCGTGATATGCTGATAAAAACCTTCTCAGACACTTTGCCGCCGTTCTATAATATCAGCGCATGGGCATTTACACATATCTTCGGATTCTCAACAGTAATACTGAAAGTTTACTCCGTGATACCGATGTTTTTACTTATGACGGTATCGGCATATTTTATTCCGAAAATTGCCAGCGTCCGATCCTCGTGTCTATTTATCGTAATGATAACAGTTATGCCGCATTTTCTTGAGCACGGAGTGGAAATACGTATGTATAGCTGGGCTGTTCTTTTTGCGGCTTCTACAGCAATATTTGCGATATGTTATCTACAGGGAGAGTCGAGGACCGGAAGGTGGCTTGT